>JAGWPI010000040.1 GCA_028877005.1 Bacteroidota bacterium
CTATTTAATGTATTGTTTTTTATAAATGGAGGGGTTTATATTGCTTTAATAGCACAATACCTCTCTATTCAGGTTTTTTCGTTTTGGTTATTGGTACTATATAGTAGCATTTTACTAATCATAATATATGGGGGTAAATTTTTAATATTACTAGCTGCAGGTTGGATTTTTAATGCAAAACAAGCAGCTTCGGCATATAATTTTATTGTTTTTTTAATTAACAAGGTAGTAGCTATTTTTTTAATTCCCATTATATGGATATTGGCATTTTCTGCAAAATCCTATGCTAACATTGCCTTGCAGATCAGTTTTTTGTTATTGGCCTTTTTATGGTTGTATCGCTTTTTTATTAGTTTATCAACACTTCGAAGAGAGTTGAAAATAAGTGGCTTGCATTTTTTCCTGTACATTTGCGCCGTAGAAATAATACCTGTGTTGTGCATATACAGGCTAATGTTCCAATATTTAGAGAAATAGTTTTTAATTTTGTATTCACTTAGTAGAACAGCATGGCAAAAAAAGCAACTAAAAATTCGAACGTTGTAATCAGTAAACCGGTAAAAAAAATTTTGATTGCTCAGCCAAAACCGGAAAGTGAGAAATCGCCTTATTTTGATATTGAAAAAAAATATCATGTGCAATTTGTTTTCGAACCCTTTATTCGTTTGGAAGGTATTACCGCAAAAGAATTCAGGAAACAGAAAATTGATATTGCAACATTTACTGCCATTATTTTTACCAGTAGGCATGCCATTGACCATTTTTTTCGTATATGCGAGGAAATGAAAGTTTCTATTAGCCAGGATACGAAATATTTTTGCATTACAGAGGCTGTAGCTTTATACTTACAAAAGTTTATTTTATACCGAAAGCGCAAAGTTTTTTATGGTGCTGATGGAACCAATAAAAGTTTATTTTCTGCTATTAACAAACATAAAGAGAATGAAAGTTTTTTATATGTTTGTAGTGAAAACCAGCAGGATAATGAAATAGTAAACTGGTTAAAAAACAATCATTGCGAGTTTCAATTAGGATTTATGTACCGTAGTATTAGCAACAATATAAAACCTTTATTTGCCGAGCATAATATTGATATGGTTTGTTTATTTACCCCAAGTGCCGTTCGTTCCATCTTCGATAATTTCCCGGATTTTCATCAAAACGGAACTTTAATTGGGGCTTTTGGCGGTAATACAGCCAAAGCAGTGGAAGAAGCAGGACTCACCTTAAACATAAAAGCACCGGATGTTCATATTCCGAGTATGACTGCGGCTATTGAACATTTTTTGGCAACTCATCAACCCGTTCAATAAATACAGTTTAACTAGGTTTAAAATTTTCCTTATTTCACATATATAAAGTCCTTTTGTATACAAAAGGGCTTTTGCTTTTTAGTAATTTGCATGTAATAATTTTTTATGTCATACACAAACCGGTTAATACACGAAACCAGTCCATATTTATTGCAACATGCCCATAATCCGGTTGATTGGTATCCATGGGGCGAAGCGGCACTTTCAGCAGCCAAACAAAAAAATTTGCCCATATTGGTAAGTATTGGTTACTCAGCTTGTCATTGGTGCCATGTAATGGAAAAAGAAAGTTTTGAACATGCAGAAACTGCCGCATTTATGAATGCTCATTTTATAAATATTAAAATAGATCGAGAAGAACGTCCCGATTTAGATCATATTTATATGGATGCCGTGCAAACGTTAACCGGTAGTGGGGGGTGGCCTTTGAATGTTTTTTTAACACCTGATGCTAAGCCATTTTTTGGGGGCACTTATTTCCCCCCTGAAAGGGCCTATAACAGAATGAGTTGGATGGAAGTATTAATGGCCGTACATACAACTTTTACTGAAAAAAGAATTGAAGTAGAACAGCAAGCCAATCAATTAACACAGCATATTAAGGCCTCTAATCAATTTGGTATTGCAACAAAAGTTCCACAAGAGTTTCAAACAAATATAGCTGTAACCTTAGTGCAAAATATATTGCAGGTAGCCGATACCAAATGGGGTGGTTTTGGCAAAGCACCTAAGTTTCCTCAAACCATGGTTATTCGAAATTTGTTACGCCATTACCATCATACCCATCATCAACCGGCTTTGCAACAAGCATTATTGAGTATTGACAAAATGATACAGGGGGGAATTTATGACCAAATTGGCGGTGGTTTTGCCAGATATAGTACCGATGCCGAATGGTTAGTGCCACATTTCGAAAAAATGTTGTATGATAATGCATTATTGGTAGAATTATTGGCTGAAGCATTCCAAATTACCCAAAATAAAACTTATAATACAGCACTTATTGAAACAATTAATTGGATAGAAAATAATTTAATGCATACAGACGGTGGTTTTTATACTGCATGGGATGCTGATAGTGAAGGCGTAGAGGGTAAATATTATATTTGGGAAAAACAAGAAATAGAAAAAATATTAGGCGATGATGCAGCATTATTTTGTGCATTTTATGATGTTACAGCAGCAGGAAATTGGGAGCATCATAATATTTTATGGGTAAAAGAGCCGGCAACTGTTTTTGCTGAAAAAAGAGGAATATCACCGGAATTATTCGAAAAAAAGTTAAAAAGTTGGAAACGAATATTGCATAATGAGCGCTTAAAGCGAGTGCCACCGGGTGTAGACAATAAAATTTTATTGGGATGGAATGCCCTTATGATTCATGCTTTAGGGAAAGCTTATGCGGCCACAGGTATTCAGCATTATTGCGATTTAGCTTTAAAAAGTATACAATTTGTTGAATCTAGTTTTAGCAGGGATGGGCATTGGTATCATACTACGTCATTAAATTTGGCTACTGCTACTGCATTTTTAGATGATTTGGCCTTTCTTATACAAGCCTACATTACCTTACAGGAAATAACCGGCAATACAGCCTATTTAATTAAAGCCCAACATCTTACCCAACAGGTAGTGCAGCACTATTCTGATGAAACAAACACCTATTTTTATTATACTGCCTTGCAACAAACCGATGTTATTGTTCGAAAAAAAGAAGTCTATGATGGTGCAACCCCTAGCGGTAATGCAGTAATGGCTTATAATTTATGGTATCTATCCGTAATATTTTACTTGCCGGATTGGGCACAAAGAAGCCAACAAATGATAGCTGGTTTACAAAAAGTAATAATAGAATACCCCACTTCATTTGGGTATTGGGCATTGGTGTTGCAACACTTTATTTATCCTAATAAAGAAGTGGTATTTACCGGTACAGAAGTTAAAAATTACATTACGCCTTTCTTAAAAATATACTATCCCAATAAAATTTTTCAAATTTCTGAAAATTTTAAGGAAGGATTTCCTTTGTTAGCAGGCAAAGAATTTAACTGTAAATCAATGTTTTATGTTTGTGAAAATTATACCTGTCAATATCCACAGGCAAATTTTGGAAATTTTTTTTCTGAATTTCAATTAAACCATTAATTTGCACTCTCCCTGTTTATCCCTCCTGGAAAATAAATTAGTAAAAAGAACGTTAAGTAAATGCATCGTTAAACTTTACTCGAAAAAAAATTTAAAGTAAAACTAATTTAACAAAGTAGCATGATCGCTATTTATTGCTATATATTTGTCAATATTCTATTAGGAAATTATGAAGAAGTACCATTATAGTATTTTGCTGGTGTCATTGGTGTCGGTGGGTTTTACTGCCTGTTTTAAAGGGAAAAGTAAGAGTCCATTAGACGATGGCCAGTTACATGGCGTAGCGCCTGGCGCCGGAAAGAGTATGGGGAAACCGCGTGGAATGGTGTATATACCCCCCGGCACCTTTCATATGGGCCCAAGCGATGAGGATATTAATTATAATTACACTGCTCGTAATCGGCAAGTGTCTATTCCTGGTTTTTGGATGGATGCTACCGAAATTACCAATAACGATTATAGGCAGTTTGTGTATTGGGTGCGTGATTCTTTGGCAGCAAAAGAATTAGGATATTACAAATCATCTGCCGGAGCCACCGGTGGTGATTCTGCCATTGCTATTGATTGGAATAAAGCACGCACCATTAAATATGATGCTTCTAATTTAGAAAAATTGGGTAATAAGCTCATACTTGCCCCTGACAATCGGTTATATGGTAAGCCGGATATTGACCCTAATAAATTATTATATCAAGTAGAAACTTTTAATTTATTTGAAGCTGCAAAACGCGAGAATGCCGGACAGCCTCGCAGCAAGTTTATTGTTCGTTATCAAGTACCCATTTATCCGGATACTTTGGTTTGGATGCGCGATTTTTCTTATTCCTATAATGAACCAATGACCAAAAGATATTTTGCACATCCAGCATTTGGTAACTATCCGGTTGTAGGTGTTAACTGGAAACAGGCAGTTGCTTTTTGCCACTGGCGTACACATATCCAAAATGCTGCCTTAGAAAGAAAGAAAATGGCCGTAGAAAGCGATTTTCGTTTACCCAGCGAGGCCGAGTGGGAATATGCAGCAAGGGGAGGAAGAACCAATTCAATGTATCCTTGGGGTAACTATTACATTCGCAATAAAAAAGGTTGCCTATTGGCCAACTTTAAGCCGGGGCGTGGTAATTATGCAGAAGATGGTGGTTTTTACACAGTTCGGGTAGATGCCTATTGGCCCAATGATTATGGTTTATATAACATGGCAGGTAACGTGGCCGAATGGACCAACTCCTACTTTAATGAAAGTGCCTATAATTTTATGTCTGATATGAGTCCAGATGTTCGCTATGAAGCCAAAGATTCAGATCCTCCTTTAATGCGCAGAAAAGTAGTAAGAGGCGGTAGTTGGAAAGATGTTGGTTATTTTCTGCAAACCAGCACCCGCACCTTCGAATACCAAGATAGCGCAAAATCTTATATAGGATTTAGGTGCGTAATAGATTTAGCCCCAAGAATGAAAAAATAAAACCTTAAATAGTAGCAAATTCATTGATTACAATTCTATAATTTTTACGGATACTACTGGCGATTGTTTCGCAGAAAGTATTCTATTAACCCAAACCCAGTAAAACTTTAAATTTTCGTAATTATGGCAGCAAAAATTCCTCCTCAGGTAAGTAAATGGTTCGATGTTGGTGTATCAGTTGGTGCAGCAGTGGTAATCTTCGGTGCACTGCAGAAAATTTTGCATACCCCCATTGCAGATGTAATGTTGAAAGTAGGTTTAACCACAGAGGCATTAATCTTTTTAGGATATGGTATACTTTATGTAATATTTCCTTATATGGATGACCATGAGGTACATATTCCTGGTGCCAAAGTTCCTGTAGGTAACCCTGCTTTACAAACCATGGAAAAAATGTTGTTAGAAGCCGATATTACCCCTGCAAACTTAAGCAAGCTAAGTGCAGGTTTTCAAAAATTAGGAACTACTGTAGAAAAAATGGGCGAGATTGGCGATGTGGTAAAATCAACAGGTGATTTTAGTGCTAAAGCAAAAGAAGCAGCAGGCGCCTTAGGAACCATTTCAGGGGCTGTTAATCAAACTACCGCATCACTTTCATCTTTTAATGCAGCTGCAGAAAATACCAAGCAATTCCATACACAAGTTCAGGTACTAACCAAAAACTTAACCTCTTTAAATACCATTTATGAATTGGAATTACAAGAAAGTAATAATCATTTAAAAGTATTGAATCAG
>JAGWPI010000041.1 GCA_028877005.1 Bacteroidota bacterium
TCAATAGCTGATTGGTTATTAACTTGGTTTAAGGTTTTTGGTTCAACCAAAATATTAGTTTGTAATTGATAAATGGTATGCATAAAATATGCTTCAATCAGTGCACCTAATTCATCTAATTCGGGAGTAATGTACAATGGGTGTAGTTGTTCTGCAAAATAGTTTAATGTAGCTAAACGAGCACTTAATAGGTGCAATAAAACTACTATTTGATGTATTTGTGTTAGTTGCTTTTGTTGGTTTTTTGGTTCAGAAAGCATTCTGTTAAAACTGTCAGAAACGTTGGCAATAGCTACCCAGCTTTTTTTTCTAAGTAAACGCATAGACGCTTTTTGGTATAGTGTTTTTCCTGTAAAAACGGCATGTAGGCTATTAAAATATTCTTTGCTGTCTGATATTGCTTTCTCGAGTAGTGCATTAAATTGTGTTTTTTCCCAAATAGGTGGTAATAGGTAACTGAATGTAATAGCAATGGCTGAGCCAATGGCCGTATCTATTAATCGGTCGGTAATAAGTAATCTGTAATTATGAAAGTTAAGAAGATGGTAGAGTAATAAAACATACAATGTAATAGCAATTACACTTATAACATATTGGGTACGCATAAAGCTGTAAGCCACCAACATACTAATTGTGAGTATGATAAGTAAAATGGCATCATTTTGAATGAAATAAAGTATAGAAGCACCCAGCGCTGCGCCAAAAACAGTGCCAATTAATCTTTCCTTATTTCTTTTTTTAGTTAGGTTATAAGCGGGTTTTAAAATAACAATAACTGTTAAAAGTAACCAGTAACTATGGCCTAATAATAAAAATTGAGCTGTGAAATAAGCAGTTAAAGCTGCTAATGCAATTCTAATTGAATGTCTGAAAATATTAGAATGGATAGATAGGTTATCTAATAATATGCCAACTGATATTCGTTGATGTGAAATAAAGTCTTCCGGGTTAGTTGCCTTGTGTATGTTTTCGGGAATGTTTTTTCGGTATGAAATATATCTTTCAAGTGTTTTTATTCTTCCAGCAATAGCTTCAATACTATCTAGTATGTGTTTTAAACTAATTAGTAAGGCTATATTATTGGAAGAGATATAAGCTGTGTGTAATTGTTGATAATCATTTCTTAAACCTTGCATCGATTGGTTAAAATCGGTATGAAATTGAATAGAAGTGCCACTCTTTAAAACAATCCCAGCTTCTTCTAAATAATTGGCTAAATCGTAAATTATCTCTGAATAAGATTGCAGCAATTTTTCTGCCGGTGTAAATGCATGTAATGCGGTATAGTCTTGATGAGATGTCATTGAAACTTCTAATAAATCGGTAGCATCTAAAAAGGTTAGCATTAACATTCTACTAATCGGCGTAGATTCTTTTACAAAATTTCTGGTTTTAAATATTAGTTCTGCGGTTAGTTGTTGTTTTTCTAAAACATCTGTTTGCAATTTTAAAAGTTGTGCATAGGTAGCTTCTACATCTGCGTTTTTTTGAAATAAATTACCCTTTTGACGCAGGTATCGGCTAATGGCTTCTACATATTCACCCAATGCTTGTTGTACAATTTTGTAAGGGCGAAGTTGATATAAGGCAAGACTTAGTAAACTATACCAAACAGCACCTGCTGTAATATATAAACTAACCTTAAAAATTTCTTGCCAATTTTGATATTTATGATCTGCCTGCAATACCAAAACCAATAGTGCTGCAATACCAATAGAAGCCGCCCTAGTACCAAAAACTGCAAACATTGAAAATATAAAACACAAAATCGGTAATATTATACCATATAGCCAAGCAATTTGTCCGGTAAAACCAATTATAAGTGATACTAAGAACAAAATGATACTACCTGCAATAAATCCATTTTTTCTGTGAAGAATAGGCCCAGGATTGTCACTAATGGCAATACCTAATGCTCCTAAAGAAATATTGATCCCTATTGGTAATGCATGTAAATAACCTGCAAAAATGGAAGGCAATAAAATACCAATGGTAATTCTAACACCTTCGCCTGCATAATAACTGTTAATAAAACTGCGGAATTGTTTGCCATAATCCATACAGATATAAAGTTATTTTATTAACAGGCTATATTCTTATTTTGTATGCTTTGTGCACAAATAGTAAGTATAAGTTTCGCTTAAAATATTATTGTAAGTGGGCTTGTTTTTGTTCCCAAGCCCATGCAGTTCGCATCATTTCTTCAATGTTGTAATGAATTTGCCAACCTAATGCTTGTTTAGCTAATTCATTATTAGCAAATATTGCAACAACATCACCCGGCCGTCTTTGGCCTATTTCATAATTTAATGATATGCCACTTACTTTTTCAAATGCTTTAATTGCTTCTAAAACGGTAACCCCATTACCTGTACCCAAATTAAACACACTGCAGTAACTTTTATTTCTTTGGTTAATTAAATATTCTAATGCTAAAGTATGTGCATGAGCAACGTCACAAACATGAATAAAATCTCTTACACAACTACCATCTCTTGTATTGTAATCATTACCATATACTATTAGTTTAGGTAGTTTACCAATAGCTGTTTGTGTAATGGCAGGCACCAAATTCATGGGTTTACCAATTGGTAATTCACCTAAATGGTTGGAAGGATGTGCCCCCACCGGATTAAAATAACGCAATAAAATAGAAGGAATTTCAAAGGCATGGCTGCAATCTCTCACAATATCTTCTCCCATTTGTTTGGTGGCACCATAGGGCGATTCTGCTTTTTTAATGGGAAAAGATTCTGTAACGGGAATACTATCCGGATTACCATAAACAGTGCAAGATGATGAAAAAACAAAATAAGGAATAGAAAATTCCTTTACACATTTCAGCAAATTGATAAGTGAAAATAAATTATTTTCATAATAAAGAAGTGGTTGCTCAACTGATTCACCTACTGCTTTGTAAGCAGCAAAATGAATAATACCTACAATATCAAGATGTTCTTGAAATACAGCTTGGGTTTCATCAAAATTTTTAAGATCAACCGAATAATTTTTTATTTTTTTTCCGGTAATACTTTCAATACCCTGTAAGGCTGCAATACCCGATCTTGAGTTATTATCAATTGAAATTACCTGATATCCATTTTCAATTAAATCAACAATAGTGTGTGAGCCAATATAGCCGCATCCACCTGTAACTAATATTTTTTTCATATTAAAATACCTTTAACGATAGCAGTTTCCCAAGTATAATAGGTAAAAATTTGTTTAAATCATCAGCAAAAATAGGGCTATTACTTTCTTCAGTATAAATATAGATTATTTATAAAACAAAAAAATACGGAAAGGTTAGAATAATAAATTGGCGCCATAATAAAATAGGGCGGCCATACCTGCTGAGATAGGAATGGTTAATATCCATGCCCATACCAAATTTATGGTTACACCCCATCGTACTGCACTCAATCGTTTAGTGGCCCCTACACCAATAATTGCACCTGTAATGGTATGTGTTGTACTTACCGGAATACCAAAAAATGTAGTTAGGAAGATAGTTAATGCGCCACCACCTTCTGCACAAAAACCCTCTAGCGGGGTAACTTTTGTAATTTTTGTACCCATGGTTTTAACAATCCGCCAGCCTCCAAAAAGTGTGCCCAATGCAATAGCTGTGTAACAAGCAAATGGCAACCATTCCGGCATGCTAAAATGATGGATAGAGCCAATGTTGGGGTGTTTTGATTTTTCAAAAAACCATAAGCCTGCTAAAATTAAGCCCATTGTTTTTTGTGAGTCTCCACCTCCGTGGGCTAAACTTAGTGCACCGGATGATAGTAACTGTAAACGTTTAAACCACCCTTCTGCTTTAGATGGACGTGCATTTTTTGCCACATTTACCGTAATAATGGTGATTAGAAATCCAAATATTAAACCCAGAATGGGTGATACAATCATGAATATTACTGCCGTAATAATAGGGCTGCTGTTTACGCCATTTAAACCACCACTTGCAGCTATAGCTGCACCCGCTAATCCGCCAATTAGCGTGTGCGATGAGCTAGAGGGGATGCCAAAGTACCAGGTAATTAGGTTCCAAATAATAGCAGCAACTGTGGCCGACATTAAAACATGAAAATTAATAATATTTTCTGCAATAATATTGGCAATGGTTCCGGCAACCTTGTGTTCTTTAAAAACAAAATAGGCAATAAAGTTAAAAGAGGCCGCCCAAATTACTGCCTGTAAGGGGGTAAGTACTTTTGTTGAAACAATGGTAGCGATGGAGTTTGCTGCATCATGAAATCCATTTATAAAATCAAATATCAGTGCAAGTACAACTAGCGTAACTAATAAAATCATCATATCTCCGAATTGCTGTTAAAAAAGAATAGTTTAGGCACAGTATGTATTAAGCATATTTGATTATAATAGACTCAATTACATTGGCAGCATCTTCACATTTATCAGTGGCAATTTCTAAAACTTGATAAATTTCTCTTTTTTTAATTACTTCTTTGGCGTCGTTTTCTTTTTGAAATAGCATTTCAATACTCATATCAAACACATCATCCGCCTGATTTTCAATTGAATTTACCTTCACCAATGCCTCTGTCATTTTTCTCAAATCTTTCATATCGCGGAGGCCATATACAGCTTTTTTAATTTCATTACATCCCTGATAAATTAATTCAGCCATTTTTTGAATGCCACTGTCATTGGGATTAATATGGTAAAAATTTATTTTTTTGGAAGAGGAGTAAATGTAATCTGCTATATCATCTAATGCAGTTGCTAAGTAGTGAATATCTTCTCTATCAAATGGAGTAATAAAGTTTCTACCTAATTCGGTAAAAATTTTGTGGGTGTGGTCATCATTTTTGTGTTCTAAATCTTCAATTTGCTTAATTAATGGTGCTCTTTTATCATGTTCAGGTTCTGCCACCACTTTTTTAAGCATATCAGCCATTTCGCATACAGTATCAGCTACCTGCTCAAAAAGCTCATAAAAAATTTTGTTTTTGGGCATAAAAATCCTGCCAATCGTGTTTAATCCCATAATCGAAAAAATTTGGACAAAAGTAAAGGTATAGGATGGAAGCCTCTGTCAAAAAAAAGAATTAATAATTTGTTAATACAGTAAGGTTGAGTTTGGCCTAAAATGTTAATGATTTGGTTGCATTGTGTTTACATTCTCTTCATATAGGGGCGCTTATTTTGCAGTAGAAATTAGTTCATAGTTAAAGAGCAACAAGAGTACAGTAGATTTTCTCATGCCCGGCCCTTATTTTTATAGGGGCTTTTTAATTTCGTTTGCCGGTAAGTGTAAAACCAACAGTTGTTCCTACATCAATTTTACTTCTAATGTGTATAGTTTGGCCATGTGCTTCTATAATATGTTTGCAGATAGCTAATCCTAAACCCGTACCACCTACGTTTCTGCTTCTGCCCCTATCGGTTCTATAAAATCGTTCAAATACACGGGGTAAATGTTCTTCTGCAATGCCAATGCCATCATCGCTAATTTCAACTAAAACATGCATGCCATCTGTTTTATATACACTGGCAACAATACTGCCATTGTTTTTACCATATTTGGTAGCATTTACTACCAAGTTATTAATTACTTGTCTTATTTTTTCTTTATCGGCAAAAACAGTAATGGGCGCTTCGCATCCCTTTTTTATGGTGGTTTTAATTTGTTTGGCTTGGGTTTTTATAGATAATGCATCAAAAATCTCTTTAATTAAATCTTGAATGATAAAGTTTTCTTTATATAGGGGTTGTTCTCCACTTTCTAACCTTGAAATTTCATCTAAATCCTCTACTAAATTTACCATACGATCAATATTCTTAGAGGCATTTTCCAAAAATTTTTTATTAACCTCCGGATTATTGATTGCGCCACCCAGTAGTGTATCTACATAGCCCTGAATAGCAAATATGGGCGTTTTAAATTCATGCGCTAAATTTTGAAGAAACTCTTTTCTATAAGCTTCATTCTGCTTTAGTAATTCAATTTCAGCACTTTTTTGTTCAGCCCATTTTTCTACGTCCTCTCTTACTTCATCAATGCCTTTTTGAGGTAAAATGTATTTATAATAGGTTTCTTCTCTTTTACTGGCTTTGGTTTGATATATGAATTTATAAATCAATTTTATTTTTCGATAAATAAATGATTCTAAAACAAACCCAATAAGGTAATAACTGCCAATAAAAGTTAGAATGAAAGCGGCAGATCCAACCCATATATTTTCAATAAAGAAAAAAGCAAAGCCAATTGGAATAGCCAAAAACAGTGCAGTTAAGGCTGATAGTTGCTGTGGCGATAAATTTTTAGTTTCTAACATGGTAGCAAATGAACATAAAGCTAAGTAACCAATACTTGCAGAACAAATATAAACAAGGCTTATTTTGTAGCATGCTACACATTAAATTTATAACCTACTCCTTTAACAGTTGTTATACAATCTAAATTAAGTTTTTGCCGTATTTTTCTAATATGAACATCAATGGTTCTATCGCCCACTATTACTTCATTACCCCATACTTGCGATAGTATTTCGTTGCGTAAAAAAACTCTTCCCGGTTTTGCGGCCAGTAAAAACAATAATTCAAACTCTTTTTTGGCCAATATAATTTCTTTTCCATCAATTTCAACAACAAATTTTATTGGGTCAATGGTAATATTCCCCACTTTTAATGGTTTACCATCTTCTTTTTGAATACGTCTAAACAAAGCATTTACACGGCTAATGAGCATTTTTGGCGAAATGGGTTTGCTGATGTAGTCATCAGCGCCTGTTTCTAAACCTTTTATGTGTGATGTTTCATCGCTAAGGGCAGTTAAAAAAATAATGAGTGTTTGTTGAAATTGTGATTGCGTTCTTAAAATAGTACAAACTTCAATGCCGGTTTTGTGTGGCATCATAATATCTAATATAATTAAGTCTGGTTTTACCATTTTGGCTTTCTCTATGGCTTCGTCACCATCTTTAGCACTAATTACTTCATAACCTTCCTTTGTTAAATTGTAATGAATAATTTCCAAAATATCGGGTTCATCGTCGGCAATTAGTATTCGCTTAGCAGTAGTATCCATGGTAACATTAAATTTACACAAATTTAACTTACAGTTTTTGCATTCAGCTATATGGTGCAGATTATCTAATTGTTAACTCTATTAACGAAAAATTTGCATAAATGCATTTATTTTTGATGAATATGAAAATAGCTCAAAAGCTTTATTTGACTTTTTTTTGTACATTAATTTCATTGGTATTACAGGCGCAACCCGAATTAAGTATGCCCGCCATACCACACATGCGCCAACTAATTCATGATAATATTAAAAATGCAGAGAAAAATATCATTAATCTAACACCTAACACAGCGCATGTATTTGCCCCAACAAATGATATTGATGTGAATTTGCAGATTACTCAAATGTTGCAAAATACGGTGCATAATATGCGAGCTTCCATTGAATTAAATACCACTATTAATGATAATGATAAATATAAATGGTTACGTGGCATATATAGTTTATTAGAAAATTTTACTACTGCTTATAAAGCCGGTTTAATAAAAGGTTTAATGCTTGGAGATTTAATGACTGCTTATGAAAAGGCGGTTGCACTTGAAAAAAATAAAGCATCAATTACTCCTGTTATTGGTGCTTATGATGAAGCAATTGGTAATTTATTAGTTAACAATTTTGCTTTACAAAATAATGTTGGCATTAATGAAGCTAAAAATTTATTGATTTTAAAAAACTGTCGTCAAAATCCTGATAATATTTTAAATATTGTTGGTAATAATTTAGATGTGCCATTTGCTGACAGCTTAATTGCTGTTGTAGCGCATCGGAATCCAGATATAATTTATGATTATCTGGGTGCCGGGAATGAACTTTCTCAAAAAATAAAAAAAGTAAATGATCCCTTGGTGCAAACTATTTATCAGATAGAAAAATTACCAGGGGGCCGTACATATTTTGCTTTTCTTGATGAAATTTATCATAAACAAATTACTATTGATTCTATTCAGAAAATAAAAGATACCGACGACCCATTTTATAAATTATTGGTTAACACTGAAATAAAATATGCTGCCCGAATGCAAATGGGTGATACACCTTATGCCAAACAAGTATTAACCGATAAACTAAAACAAAAAGCAATTGAACATTACATTAATGAAATTAATGGTTTGCATGATAACCCTCGCGATGCTGTTCGATTTAAAGTGTTAGATAATTTAGCGCCTCAGGATTTATATTATTTGTGTGTTTTAGGGGAAGATGATATTTATACCAGCAGTTATTTAGGTGTCTACAATCGTATATTTCCTCGTATGGCTATTCCCAGATCAGATACACTTTTAGCATGGGTTCATGATGATTTTTATAAGAAATTTATAAGGATGGCAGCGGCTTACAATGTATTAGATGATTTTTTAAAGCGTATGGACAAATCAACCGCTCAAAATTTAATTAAACGGTTTGTAAATGGCCTAGAAAAAACATCTACATTAGAAGATGCAGTTGATGTTGCCGATTCTTATGCCAGCATTAATGATGTGGGCATAAGAAATTTAATGTTAGCAAAAGTGCAGCAGCAATTGCAGTTTAATACGCAAATGAGGAATGAAAGAGGCATAGTAATTTATAACATATTAAATACGATATTTTTATCAATGAATCCTGCAA
>JAGWPI010000042.1 GCA_028877005.1 Bacteroidota bacterium
CTTCTGATCAGGGTGATATTCTCTCACTAGAAACTTTCACCGGCACTTCAACAAACGGTTATGTTGCCAATAAATGGGCTGCTTGTTATGATGGTATTCAAAGAGCCAATGAGGTTTTAAGAGTACTTAAAATTGCTAAAGGTATCTCTGCTGCAGATGCAACTGAATTCACTTCTGAAGCTCGTTTTTTAAGAGGTCACTATCATTTTGAATTAAAAAAGGTTTTTGGAAATATTCCGTTTATCGATGAAACAGTTACGGATACAACGTCACGCAATACTGTTAATAATGTTGATGCTTCCGGTAATTATATTAATGTTTGGCCAAAAATTGAAGCAGATTTTCAGTATGCTATGCAGAATTTACCTGCTGTACAACCTCAAATTGGCCGTGCCAATAAATATGCTGCTGAAGCTTTTTTAGCCAAAGCCTATATGTTTGAAGGTAAATATGCACAAGCAAAACCATTATTTGATGATTTAATAAGCAATGGGGTTACCTCTAGCGGTACTAAATATGCTTTGGTAAAATACTATAGCAATTTTAATCCTGCTACTAGAAACAGTGCAGAATCAGTATTTGCGGTACAAATGGCTGTAAATGACGGGTCTGCTACTAGTGCAGGTTCTCCTAATGGTAATTATGGAGATATTTTGAACTTTCCTTATGGTGGTGGTCCTGGTGCTTGTTGTGGATTTTTTAATCCTTCCCAAAGTTTGGCAAATGCCTATAAAACTGATCCGGTAACGGGTTTGCCTTTATTGAACACGTATTTTAATGCTCCTAACGTTAGTGATTCTTCTAACATATATATAGGTACATTAGATCCTCGTATTGATTGGGTAATGGGGCGTCCAAGTATTCCTTATTTAGATTGGGGCCCACATCCGGGTGCCGCATGGATTAGAAACGTTTCTGCAGATGGTGTTTTTAGCCCCAAAAAGAATGTATATGCACAAAGTCAAAAGGGAACCTATTCAAGTACAGAAAATTATTGGGGTGCTACTGAATTAGTTGCCAATAATGTAAACCTAATACGTTTCTCTGATGTACTATTATTAGCAGCAGAATGTGAAACACAATTAGGTAACTTAAATACCGCTTTAGGTTATGTAAATCAGGTTCGTGCCCGTGCTGCTGACCCAACCGGATGGGTATACAAAAATGCCAGTTACGATGCAACCAGTTCTACATATTCTCCACAAACTACTCCGGCCGATAACTATAAAATAGGACTTTATCTAGCATTTCCTGATCAGGCTACAGCCTTACAAGCTATTCAAATGGAACGTTACTTGGAACTGGCTATGGAAGGGCATCGCTTCTTTGATTTGGTGCGTTGGGGCATCGCTAAAACTGTTATAAATAATTATTTTGCTACAGATAGAATTGCAAAAGCAACACTTTTACCGGTGGGCGCTCAATTTGTAAGTGGTAAATCAGAACTATTCCCCATTCCACAAACTCAAATTGATATCTTAAACGCCGATGGTAAAACACATTTAAAACAAAATCCTGGCTACTAGTATCTTTTTTTGAAGATGATGTAAGATTTTCTTTTCAATCAACCTATTGCCAAATCAATTGAAATGGCAATAGGTTTTTTATTTGCATTTTAATTGTGTATTTGATGACATTTTAATTTTAAAGAGTAAATTACTGCTTGTTTCTTCATGTATCACCAACCCTTAACAATCATGAATTTCAGTCGCTGTATTACTGTTTCTTTGTTTGCTTTTATATTTTTTTCCTGTAAAAAAAATAATACCCTTTTTCAGAAAATTGCTGCCAATCAATCCGGAATTGATTTTACAAATACAATTATAGAAAATGATTCAATCAATTCGGTAGATATTGAAAATGTATACAACGGAGGGGGCGTTGGGGTAGGCGATTTTAATAATGATGGATTACCGGATTTGTATTTCACCGGTAATTTAGTATCGAATAAATTATACCTGAATGCAGGTAATTTTAAGTTTAAAGATATTACCAAAGAGGCAGGTGTATCAGGTAATGGAAGATGGAGCAGGGGGGTAGCAGTAATAGATATCAACAATGATGGTTGGTTAGATATATATGTGTGTGCCACATTATTGAAAGATCCGGAAAAAAGAAGAAACTTATTGTACATTAATCAAGGTTTAGATAAAAATGGAATCCCATATTTTAAAGAAATGGCCAAAGAATATGGATTGGATGATACCGCTCATTCCACACAAGCAGCTTTTTTTGATTATGATAATGATGGCGATTTGGATGTATACATTGTAAATAATGAAATTAATAAAGACAAGTTTCCGGATGGGTTTCATACAATTTTAAAAAATGGTGAAAACCCTAGTACCGGGCAATTGTTTAGAAATGATTGGAATGATAGTTTGCATCATCCTGTTTTTACCGATGTTTCTAAACAGGCAGGTATACAAACAGAAGGATATGGGCATTCCGTTGCTATTGCAGATTTTAATAATGATGGATGGAAAGATATTTATGTTACTAACGACTTTGTTACCAATGATTTATTGTGGATTAATAACCATGATGGTACATTTACAGAACAACTTTCTCACTACTTTAAACACACATCCGCTAATGCCATGGGTTGTGATGTGGCAGATATCAACAATGATGGCTTACCAGATGTGGTTACACTTGATATGAATCCGGAAGATAACTATCGAAAAAAAATGATGATGAATGCCAATAATTATCAACGTTACCAAAACAGTGATAAATATGGATATAATTATCAGTATGTTCGTAATGTATTGCAACTAAACCAAGGCCCCCGGGTTACTAATAATGATTCAATCGGAGACCCTATTTTTAGTGATGTTGCTTATTATGCCGGCATGGCTGAAACCGATTGGAGTTGGACACCCCTCCTAGCTGATTTTGATAATGACGGAAAGAGAGATATCATTATCACCAACGGTTTTCCTAAAGATGTTACAGATCATGATTTTATTGCCTATAGAACGGAAGCTTATTTTCTTGCCAGTAAAAAAGAATTATTGGCTCAAATACCTATAGTTAAACTACACAATTATGCCTTTAGAAATGAGGGAGATGTTAAGTTTTCTAACGTAACCAATAGCTGGGGTTTACAAATGCCTACTTTTTCAAATGGTGCCGTATATGTTGATTTAGATAATGATGGTGATTTAGATTTAGTGATAAATAATATTAACGATAAGGCATTGGTGTACAAAAATACTGCTAGAGAAAAAGATAGTTTACATACACACTTTTTTGATATTATTTTTCATGGAGATCAAAATAATAGAAACGGCATTGGTGCATCTGCTACTATTTATTATGAAAATGGTCAACAACAAGTATGGGAAAATACTCCCTATAGAGGTTACTTATCATCTGTTCAAACCAAAGCCCATTTTGGACTGGGAGACATAAAAAAAATTGATTCTTTAAAAATTGTATGGCCTAATCATCATCAGCAAATAATTAGCAATCTAAAGACAAATCAATCAATTAATGTGCAACAATCAAATGCTACTACACCTATAAATTATACAAAACCAATTATTGCAACAAATGCATTATTTAAAAATATTACAGATTCACTGAAAATAAAATATGTACATCAGGAGCATGATTTTATTGACTTTAACATACAAAAACTATTGCCACATAAATTATCGGAATATGGTCCTGCAATGGCAGTAGGAGATATAGATGGTAACGGATTAGATGATATTGTGATAGGAGGTGCCTATAAATACAGTGAAACTATTTTATTGCAACAACTCAATGGAACATTTATTCAAAAAAGTCTTCTGAAAACAACAGATGCAAATAATAAATTATCGGAGGATATGGGATTATTGTTATTGGATGCAGATGGAGATGGCGATTTGGATTTGTATATTTCTAGTGGTGGTTATGAAAATGAACCCAATACAAATGCATACCAAGATAGACTGTATTTAAATGACGGTAAGGGTAATTTTTCACTAGATTCATTGGCTTTGCCACAAAACTTTACCAGCAAATCATGTGTGCGGGCTTTTGATTATAATCATGATGGGAAATTAGATTTATTAGTAACCGGTAGGGTGTACCCCTGGCAGTATCCAAAACCGGTTAGTAGTTTTATTTTACGGAATGATAGTAAGAATGGGCAAGTAAAATTTACAGATGTTACTGCAACCGTTGCTCCAGATTTAAATAAAATAGGGATGATAGCCGATGCTGTAATTACCGATTTTAATAATGACGGCCAACCTGATATAATTTTAGCAGGAGAGTGGATGCCCATTACATTCTTACAGAATACCAATGGCATATTTAAAAATGTGACGAATAACACAGGTGTACAAAATAATTTAGGATGGTGGAATAGTATAGTACCCGGAGATTTTAATAATGACGGCAAAGTGGATTATATTGTTAGCAATTTAGGATTAAATACTTATTACAAAGCCACGCATCAATATCCCATGCATATTACTGCTGGGGATTTTGATAAAAATGGAAGTTATGATGCATTTACCTCCTTGTATTTGCCCGATAGTACCGGTAAAATGTTAGAATATCCTGCATTAACAAGAGATGATGCCATTAAACAAATGATTGTGATGCGTATGCGTTTCAAAACTTATAAGTCATTTGCTACTGCTACAATAGATCAAATATTAACACCGGAAGAACGAAAAAATGCCTTACGATTAACAGCTAATTTCATGCAATCTGTTTTATTGAAAAATGATGGGAATGGCCATTTTACTGTGGTGCCATTACCCATGCAGGCGCAAATATCTATGCTAAATGGTATGGTGGTAGATGATTTTGATGGCGACGGCAATTTAGATGTAATAATGAATACCAATGATTATGGTACAGAAGTAGGAACCGGAAGATATGATGCACTGAATGGCTTATTGTTACGCGGGGATGGTACAGGCAATTTTAAAGCTGCTACACTTTTACAAAGTGGCATATTTATTCAAGGTAATGGTAAAGCTTTGGTTAAATTACAGGGTATTAACAAACGCTATTTGATTGCTGCTTCACAAAACAGGGGTGCACTGCAGTTATATGCATTAAACAAACCAGTTCAAAATATACCTTTATACAAAGAGGAGGTGTATGCCATTATTAACTACAAAAATGGTAAAAGGCAAAAAGTAGAATGTAATTATGGGGCATCATTTTTATCGCAATCAGGTCGTTTTATTACTATTGGACCATTAGTTAAA
>JAGWPI010000043.1 GCA_028877005.1 Bacteroidota bacterium
TTGGTATATCCAATTCCAACACAGGCATTGGCTGCAAACCCCAATCTAAAACAAAACCCCGGTTATTAAACCAGTTTTTATATAAACCTTCCATAAAAGACCGGAATTTCCGGTCTTTTATTTTTTATTGGGATGGCTTATTTATTTTTATTAACCATTGTTTTAAAATTCTGTTATTTATTTTAATAGTTGTAATAATCCTAGTTATGCCCCACTACCATTCCATTTTAGTACTTACATTTACAACAATTGTTGCTATTATTGCCGCATTTATTGATTATGTTTTTTACAGTAATACTGTTAGCCAATAAACACTAACACAACACGTTATGAAATATTTGCTTTTAAGCGTCTCTCTTATTCTTTTACTGTCCTGTCAACAAAAAAATACAAACACACTTTTTACATTAATGCCCAATACCGGTATTCATTTTAGGAATGATGTAACAGATGGCCGTTTGGAAAATAGTTTTCTCTTTAGAAATTTTTATAACGGGGGTGGCGTTGCTATTGGTGATATTAATAATGATGGCTTACCCGATGTGTTCTTTACTTCTAATATGGGTGAGAATAAATTGTACCTAAATGAAGGTAATTTTAAATTTAAAGACATTACGGCTACTGCAGGTTTTAAACAAGATAGTATGTGGAGCACCGGGGTGGTATTTGTGGACATAAATAATGACGGATGGTTAGACATATATGTATGCAACTCCGGCCACATGTCAAATGGCAATCGTAGGAATAAATTGTACATCAATAATCATAATAATACATTTACGGAAGCAGCACACCAATATGGGTTAGACCACAAAGGCTATACTACACAAGTTTCATTTTTTGATTATGATTTAGATGGTGATTTAGATTGTTTTATTATTGATAACAGTCCCATACCCGTTAATCAACTAGCATTTAATAATAACCGCGATTTGCCCGACAGTGCCTGGAAAGTAGCCGATTTTTTAAAAGGTGGTGGTAACCATTTATTGCGTAACGATAACGGACATTTTGTAGATGTTACCCAACAGGCAGGCTTACACAGCAGCTTAATTAGCTTTGGATTAGGTATTTCAATAGGTGATGTAAATGGCGATGGCTATCCGGATATTTATGTATCTAACGATTCTTATGAACGCGATTACCTCTACATTAATCAGCGGAATGGAACTTTTAAAGATGAGTTTGAAAATCGTATTAGACATACCAGCTTTTCCTCCATGGGTAGCGATTTTGCCGATATTAACAACGATGGCTGTATTGATATTTTTAATACAGATATGCTGCCTGATGATGATTACCGCTTAAAAACTACAGGCGCTTTTGATAATATTGATTTGTTTAGAAGTAAACTGCGTGCGGGCTTTTATTACCAGTATGTAAAAAACTGCTTACAACTAAACGATAAAAATGGAAAATTTTCTGAAATAGCCAATTATGCAGGGGTTCCGGCTTCAGACTGGAGTTGGGGTGCATTAATGTTTGATATGGATAACGATGGTTATAATGATATTTATGTTTGTAATGGTGTAAATAGAGATGTAACTGATTTAGATTTTATAGATTTTTTTGCTAATGATGTTATTCAAAAAATGGTATTAACCGGCAAAAAAGATAATGTAGATCAGGTACTATTAAAAATACCGCAAAACCCATTACCAAATAAAGCTTTCCATAATCAACACGATTTGCGGTTTATAGATAAAGCTAAACAATGGGGGCTGGTGCAATCTTCGTTTTCAAATGGTGCGGCTTATGGCGATTTAGATAATGACGGCGATTTGGATTTGGTAGTGAACAATGAAAATATGGAGGCCTTTGTATACAAAAACAATAGCCGCGAAATAAACCACAATCACTATGTTGGCTTTCTGCTAAAAGGTACATCACAAAACACTTTTGCCATAGGTAGTAAAATAGAGGTTTATGCTAACGGACAAATAATGAGCAGAGATGTATTCCCAAGTCGGGGTTTTCAATCATCTATGGATTATAAACAAATTATTGGGTTGGGGCAATTATCACACATTGATTCTATTCGCATCATTTGGCCAAATTTGGGCATTAGTACTTATGCAAACCCTACTATTGATACTGTTTATCACTACCAACAACCCACATCATTCGTATCATTCTTCAAAAAAGATAATACAACAATAACCCCTTTGCTCGATTCCGTTAAAAGCATATTTGAAAAGCATGTAGAAGATGATAATATTGATTTTAATTATGAGCGTAATATTCCCAAAATGCTTTCTCGAGAGGGGCCTAAAGCTGCTGTTGCAGATGTAAACGGTGATGGACTTGCTGATGTATATATAGGTGGTACTGTTGGTCATCCCGGTCAAATTTATTTGCAACAGCCCAATGAATCTTTTATAAAAAAGCAGGAACCTGCATTTACACAGTTTAGCGATTTTGAAGATGGTGCTGTAGCATTCTTAGATTATGATCATGATGGAGATATGGATTTGCTGATTTGTCCAACCGGTAATACACATCCTTCTAATACCCGGCAAATGCAACTACGTTTGTTTACTAATGATGGTAAAGGAAACTTTACAATTAAATCAGATGCATTCCCTAATACAGGTATGAATATATCTGTGGTTGCCGTGCATGATTTTAATGGTGATGGCTTTCCCGATATTTTTGTTGGTGGAAGAAATGAGCCGCGCAATTACGGCGTTGACCCTCAAAGCTATTTATTTGTTAATGATGGTAAAGGTCATTTTACAGATATTGCTGCTACCAAAAATCCAACCATTGCACACATTGGTATGGTAACAGGTGCACAATGGGCAGATGTATTAGGAACAGGTACCCAACAATTAATTATTGTGGGTGAATGGATGACACCGCATATCTTTTCAGTACAAGGTGATAAGTTTACAGAGGTAAAAACAAATTTAAATGATAAATACGGTTGGTGGGAAAGTTTAGCTGTAGCTGATGTAAATGGCGATGGACTAAATGATTTGATTATTGGCAATATTGGAGAAAATTTTTATCTGCATCCTGATTCTACTCATCCGGTAAAACTTTGGATTAATGATTTTAATCAGAATGGTGCACAAGATAAAATACTAACCAGTACCATTAACGGTAAAGACTTGCCGGTGTTTTTAAAGCGTGATATGGAAGATGAAATCCCTTCTCTCAAAAAAAATAATTTAAAACACCATGATTATGCAACAAAATCTGTTCAAGAATTATTTCCCGAATCAGTCATTCAGTCCTGCATTGTAAAAAACTTCAATTATACCCCTTCTGTTATTGCTATAAATATGGGTAATGGAATCTTTAAATTACAAAAACTACCCCCGGCAGTTCAATTCTCTTCTGTAAATGCCATACTGTGTAGAGATTTGAATGGTGATGGTAAAACAGATATATTGTTGGGTGGAAATGAATTTGGTTTTCTGCCGCAATTTGAAAGATTAGATGCCAGTTACGGAACAATATTAATGAATAGCGGTAATGCAGTTTTTAAAATGTTGAGTACCCAACAGGCAGGTGTTGAATTAAATGGAATGGTGCGAGATATTGTGGAAATTCCAACAAGAAATAAACCTTACTTTCTTTTCTTGCAAAATGATGCATATCCGGTACTATTTAAATTGGGAAAAAAAGATAGCATGGTTAAACAACCAAACCAATAAATTATTCAACTGCTTTATGAAGGAAACCCGGTATTTTTTCGTTAATTAATTTATGAAAGGCATGTATAAACTCATTTTAATTGTATTTACTTTATTATTATTTGCCTGTCAACCAACTAAAAAAGAACAGCCCGTTGGTTCGCCAATATTTATACTGCGCACCGATAGCCTAACCGGGTTACACTTTAAAAATCAATTAAAACCTACACCAACCTTCAACATGTTTAAGTACATGTATTTTTATAACGGAGCCGGTATTGGTGCTGGCGATTTTAATAATGATGGAAAAATAGATTTGTTTTTTACTGCCAACCAGGGCGATAATAAATTATATTTAAACAAGGGTAATCTTAAGTTTGAAGATGTTACAAAACAAGCTGAAATACCCGAAGATGGAGAATGGTCAACCGGCGTATCTGTTGTTGATATAAACAATGATGGGTTATTAGATATCTATATTTGTCGTGTTGGTCATTATGAGATTTTGAAAGGACACAATCAATTGCTTATTTGTACCGGAATTGATTCTACCGGTATTCCACATTATAAAGATGAAGCCAAAGCCTATGGCTTGGATTTTTCGGGCTTTAGTACACAAGCTGTTTTTTTTGATTATGATATGGACGGAGATTTAGATATGTTTTTACTTAATCACTCTGTACATCAAAACGGATTATTTGCTCCTCGCAAAAATTTCTTAGGTACTTATGATTCACTTTCCGGTGATAGAATTTACAGAAATAATGGAAATAATACTTTTACCGATGTTACACGTAAAACCCATATTAATAGCTCTGCCATTAGTTATGGATTAGGTATTGCTGTTGCCGATATTAATTTAGATGGCTATCCCGATTTGTATGTAGGGAACGATTTTCACGAAAATGATTATTTATATATCAATCAAAAAAATGGCACTTTTTCAGAAGAAAATAATCAACGCCTTATGCACACCAGCCAGTTTTCAATGGGGGTTGATGTGGCTGATGTAAATAATGATGGATATCCCGAAATTATCTCGATGGATATGCTGCCTTTTGAGCCTTATATTTTAAAGCGCTCGTTGGGAGAGGATGAATATGATATTTTTTACCATAAAATTGATGTTGGATATAATTATCAATATACCAGAAATAACCTGCAACTTAATCGGCGAAATGGCATGTTTAGTGAAGTTGGTTTGTACTCGGGAGTATATGCTACTGACTGGAGCTGGGCGCCTTTGTGGATGGATTTTGATAACGATGGTAAAAAAGATTTATTTATATCCAATGGCATTCCCAAAAGAATGAATGATATGGATTATGTAAACTTTGTTTCAAATGAAGAAATACAAAAAAAAATTAATAGTAATACCATTGCTGATCAGGATATGGCATTAGTAAACAAATTTCCCGAAATAAAAATTCCAAATAAATTTTACAGGAACAATGGTCAGATGGTTTTTATTGATGAACAAAATAGAATACAAAATAATCAACCCACTTATTCCAATGGTGCAATTTATGCCGACTTAGACAATGATGGTGATTTAGATGTGGTGGTAAATAATATTGACGAACCCGCGATGGTATATGAAAATACTACCAACAATAGTGCAATAAAAAAATCATACCTCGAATTAAATTTAAAAGGTCCTCAGAAAAATATTCATGCGTTGGGCAGTAAGGTTATATTGTATGCAAATGGTGGTATACGTACGTATGAAAAATATCCTACCCGAGGTTTTCAGTCTAGCATGGAAATACCATTGCATATTGGGTTAGACAGTACTAAAATAGATTCAGCCTTTTTGATATGGCCCGATAATACCTATCAACGGTTAGGCTTTGCTGAAAAAAATACAACTATTAGCCTGCAATATAAAAAAGGATTACCTAAGTTTAACTATGCTAATATTACTGCATTTCATCCCAATACAACACGGTTAATGGAAGATATTACCGCCAAAGTGCAATTAAATTATTTACACAAAGAAAATCATTTTGTTGAGTTTGATCGGGAACCATTAATTCCCCATATGGTATCTACCGAAGGACCTGCATTGGCAATAGCTGATATTAATCATGATGGATTAGAGGATGTTTTCATAGGTGCATCTAAAACCTTTAAACCTGCCATATTTTTACAAAAACCTAATGGTACTTTTCAACAACTACTTCAGCCTGCCTTAAATGCAGATAGTACTTATGAAGATGTAGATGCCACTTGGATAGATGTAAACAATGACGGTAATGTTGATTTGGTGATTGCTTCGGGCGGTAATGAGTATTATGGAACCGATGAACACATGCAACCAAGGGTATATCTAAATGATGGTAAGGGTAACTTATCTAAATTACCGGATGCATTTAAAAATATTTTTATTACTGCTTCATCCATTGCCCCCTATGATATTAACGGAGATGGATTTGTGGATGTTTTTATTGGCGCAAGAGCACTTCCTTGGAATTATGGTATTACCCCCAATTCTTATTTATTGTTAAATGATGGACACGGTCATTTTACCGATGTAACAGAAAAATATGCTCCCGACTTAAAAAATATTGGTTTGGTAACTCAAGGGCTTTGGTACGACCTTAATAAGGATGGGAAAAAAGATTTACTGGTTACTACTGAATGGAATGGTATTTATGCTTTTATGAATCAAAATGGTCGGTTTATAAAAAATACCCTTACCGATAAAAAAGGTTGGTGGAACTTTATTTTACCCGTTGATGTAAATAATGATGGACACATAGATTTAATTGCAGGAAACTTAGGCCTCAATAGTAGATTAAAAGCCACAGAAAAAGAGCCTGTTCGTTTATATGTGAACGACTTTGATGACAATGGACAGAAAGAGCAGATACTTACTTATTATTTGGAAGGCAAAGAAATACCTTTTGCCAATAAGGATGAATTACAAAAACAAATACCCATTTTAAA
>JAGWPI010000044.1 GCA_028877005.1 Bacteroidota bacterium
AAGTTTTCAAAGATAAGTGAATAATACTGGTATGGTCAAGTTTTTGAATGGGCTTTTTTTATTACAAAATATGTGATTTAACAAGTTTTTTTGTTTTGGCTGCTGCTATGTTTTGTAACCTTGCGTTGTAAATGTTTCGATTATATGGCAAGCATGCATATTTGCAAATGTTGTAGCTGTATATTTGTAAATTATGTACACTGCTAACAAGTTGATAACAGCGTATACATGAATATTGTAATCAAAAACCGGTTTTTAAAACCCTTTTAATTGAGATAAGACCATACATAATGCTTAAGAAACTACTTTTTTTATTTTTTATCCTTGCTTCTCTTTTTTTATTGAATGCCTGCAAAAGGGCAGATATTAACTTTAGTAGTCAGTTATTAGATAATACACTTACGCAAATTATCATGACTGATACTTTTAATACAGAACTTTCTACCGTTTATATCGATTCATTTTCTACCGGTTCTACCGGTGTTACTGTGTTTGGTGGTTATAATGATCCATATTTTGGTAGATTAGATGCACAAACCTTTTATGAAATAGCCCCTCCTACCACTAAAGCTACAGATTATGTAAAATCTATTTATGATTCATTGTATATAACCATGAAATTGAATAAGACATTTTATGGTGATACCACTAAACCCATTCAAATTCAGGTTTCACGGCTTTCAGAACCCATTATTCCACCTTCATTTTACGGCGACCCGGGAAGCGTTTTATATAGCAAAAACAGCTTTGCAGTTTATCCCTCACCTTTAGGATCGCTAACTACCATTATTCGACCATCTGTAGATGATTCTATACATATTAAATTAGATGATGCTTTAGGTCAGGAAATATTTAATAAAATAAAAACAGCCAGTTTAGATTTACAAAGTACTACCAATTTTCTCAGTTATTTTTATGGTCTTCGTGTTTCGGCTAATTCAAATAGTGAGGCCGTATATACTTGTGCCGATTCAGCTACAGTTTATTTAGCTTATCATAATCCTAATTTAAATAAAGATAGTGCCCGTTTGGCTTTTCCGTTGGTGAATCGAAACTTGCATTTTATTCATGTTACGGCAGATAGAACTGGAACATTTTTGCAAAATTTGGGCGGATTAAATCAACCCGGGAAAGTAAATGTGATTAAAAGCACACAATCCGGGAATATGGCCTTCTCACAGCCTATTTCTAATACCATGATTAAAATTCGTTTTCCTAATATTCAAGACATACAAAAGTTGCCTTATTATGCAAAATTTTTAAAGGCACAATTAATTGTTCGCCCTGTGGCTAATAGTTATAGTCCATTGTATTATTTACCCCCTCAGTTAAGGCTTTCTACAACAACAATTTTAAATCAGTTAGGGCAAACTTTAACTTCAGTGGCGGCTCCCGGCACTGCAGCCGGTGTGCAGTATGGTAATTTGGTTACAGATTATTTTAATGGCAAAAGCTATTATACCTATGATTTAACGAACTATGTTAAAAGCATTTTGGCCGATCCTGAGTATCCCTACTATCAATCCGGTTTATTGCTTACACCACCTAATCCGGCATTTCAATCACAATTTGCCCGATTAGTTGCCGGCGATCGATTTTATCCGAATATTAATTGTCAAATTGAGTTAGACCTTTATTACGCATCTGTAAAATCATACTAATTTCTTAGAATGAAGAAAATTGAACTATATATACTCCTTGTAATTGCTTTAGTAGCATTTTGCAATACATCCTTTGCTCAAAACAATAATTCTCCTTACTCTATTATAGGTATTGGTGATTTGGAGCAGAGTTATTTAGATCGTACTTCCGGAATGGGGCATGCAGGCGTAGCACTTTCAGGAAATAGAACCATGTATATGGCAAATCCTGCATCATTGAGTATGTTAGATGAGCATTTTTTTAATTTTGAAATTGCGGCCAGATATAGAGGGGTTTCTTACACTGGCCAACCTATTGATTTGGTAAACAACAATCAAAGTGCCGATATTCAATTTAAAAGAATAGCTATGGCCATAAAAGTGAAACCTAAATGGGCCATAGGTTTTGGCTTAATGCCTTTTAGTACGGCTAACTATTCTTTTTATGCCAATAAAGTAATTCAAGGTACACAACAAACATTTCCTGCTTATTATACAGGAACGGGTAGTACCAACTTATTTTATATTACCAATAGTTATAAATTTTCCGATCATTTTTCAGTTGGCTTGCAAGCATCTTATTTATTTGGTCAATTGGGGCAAACAGAAACTATTTCCGGAACAGGGTTAGATAGTAATTTGGTTACTACTAAAAATACTTATCTCAATAATCCCTATTTAAAATTAGGATTGCAGTATCGTACTAAAATAACTAAAAATGTAAAAGTTGCATTAGGTGCTTCCGGCTCATTACAAACCAAATTAAATAGTTTAACTTCTTTAAATGTAACGGATGGAACAACAACTTTAATTGATAACCCGCAATATAATATTGGTACTTTTACTTTACCTAATATGTATACCGCCGGTATTGCTGTTACCTATAAAGACAATTACACATTTGCTGCAGATTATACTTATCAAAATTGGCAACAATTAAATTATAGTGGTTTATCTTATAATTTGGTCAATAGTAATAGGGTAAATGTGGGCTTTGAATACAGCAAAAAAGCTAAATTCAGAGATATTACTGCCGAAAAAAGTTTTTATCAGGCAGGCTTTTTTTATGGTAAATCTTATGTAAATATTTCCGGCCAGCAAATAGATAATATTGGTGGTACTATTGGTACAGGCTTTAATGCTTTACGGAGTACACTTTCTGTTCAGGTAAATCTAGAAGGCGGCGTTCGTGGAACAACCATAAATGGATTGGTTAAAGAAAATTACCTACAAGTAACCTTTATTTTGGGCTTTCGAGAATTTTGGTTGCCCCGTCATTTTAGAAGATATGACTAAACAAATGGTTTTTTAAAACCTTCTTTCCTAAAATATTGGTATTTTCATTGATTGATATAGCAATATGCTAAAGTGCATATTATTGTTAAATGCTATAAATTTTTCTTCATGAAATACTCAATGCTTTGCTCCTTTTTTCTTTTTGTTCTCTCAGCATGCAGCCAATCATCACAAAACAATGTACCTGTACAAAATACTTCATTTAAAAAAGATACTATTTGCTGGGGTAAAACTACCGGTAAACTGCCGGCATTATTATATGGCGAAGGTGCTGATCGTTTAGGAGGTGCCACCATGGGGTATATAGATACTGGTGTTGTATGTAAAATAATTGGTCAGGTTAAAAAATTTTATCAAGTACAGTTATCACAATACCATTACGCATTTATGGATACTGCAATGATACTTCGCGATACAGCCATATCTATTAAAGAGCCTATATTAAGTGGCTCATGGAAAGCATGGGGTACAGATAGTTGTTATGATATAGTAACCATTCACTTAAGTCAAAAAGTACCTTATACTTCAAATATGGAAGTAAACCCTTCTGCCATTAAAATTAAATTGTATGGTGTGCAAAGTAATACTAACTGGATTACACAATTACAATCACTAAAAGAAATAAAAAACTTATACTACCATCAAATTGAGAATGATGTGTTAGAAGTTGTAATACAACTAAAACATGCACAACATTGGGGGTATAGTATTAACTATGAAGGTACCAAGTTAATGGTAAAAGTAAAACGTCAGCCCAATCTCGACGGTTTATCTCATTTAACTTTTGCAATAGATGCAGGCCATGGCGGAACCAATCAGGGCGCCAGCGGAAATGTGTATGGGTTAGTAGAAAAAGATTATACTTTGTTATTTGCTAAAGAATTGGAAAAACAATTAAAACTAGCACATGCAAAAGTAATTATGACTAGAACAAAGGATACCACTTTTGATAATAAAGACCGCATTTTATTTCTACAACAAAAAAATCCGGATGTGCTCATTAGTTTGCACCTTAATTCAGCCGATGATATTAATATAAATGGTGTTAGCACTTATTATAAACACATTGGCTTTAGGCCATTAACGCAGTTTATATTAAAAAGAATTACAGCTATAAAAATGAATGAATTTGGGAATGTGGGCAGCTTTAATTTTGCTTTGAATGCACCAACTGATTTTGTAAACTGTTTGGTAGAAATTGCCTTTTTAAGCAATAAAGTAGATGAAGCTAAAATAAAAAGCCCAGCTTTTAGAACTTTAATAGCCAAACAAATTGTTTTAGGGGTAAAAGATTGGATACAATATGTTACCAACGAAAAAAATTAAAGAAATACTATTGCAAATTGCGACTTTCTTTTAATAAAAAATGAAGTGCTTGCAAGTTTACTTTGTTATAAAACGCATCCATTACACTCTTTTTTTCTGCTGCTGTTAAGTGAAAGTTAAGCGTGGCAGCTGCATCTTTTTTGGAGGCTAGGTATTGAAATGAAATGGTATAAAAATGTGATCCATAACCATCAGCAAAATAGTTTAATGCATCGTGTTGATAATAATCTTGTAATCTAAACCAATTATATTGCAGCAGTAGTAGTGGTTTGGTTAGTAAACTCATTAAGCTGGTATTATCATAAGGGTTTTCCCAATCATCAATACTTCTGTCTCTTAGTTGAATAATCACCACTTTTCTGGTATTTTCTTTCAACCAATCCTTAAACACATCTAAAAAGCGGAGTGTTAATTCTTGCCCAAAATTATCTCTAAGACCTGCATCCATTACATCTATAATGGGTGTAGAAGGTAACCATACATTGGGCAATACAAAGGGGAATGTGGCATTCATTCTTAATGCTGATAAAATACGTAAACTATCACTATTCTGTTGTTTAAAATAGCTATTAAAATCAATTGCATCTGAATCATATGCTGTTAAATGCGAAGAGTCTGGTACGGGGCGCATTAAAAAGCGGGCAGGATGTGTAGCCATTATCATACTTCTGGCATCTCTGCTAATAGTAGCATTAAAAAACATAATGGGTATATCTGCATTTGCTTCAGGTGCTGCGTAAGCATAAATATTCTTGTTTAAATAACCATGTGTATTTTCATTAAGTTTTTCCTCAAAAGCATAACCACGGTCTTTAATATATTCAAACCCTTCATAATTAAATTTCTGAACGGGGCCAATAATATCGCGGGTTACAAAAGAAGAAAAAAGTGGATTTAGTAAGTCCTTTGCAATATCATTTACATATTTTGAGTCATGTAATGATATGTTTTTATTTCCAAGTAATTTTTGATAATATAATTCTCTAAAATAAGCGGCACCTAATAAACCCCCTGAAGCGCCATTAATAAATAAGGTGTGTTGTAAAAGATGACCATGTAATGCACTGTCTAATTTTTGCATGGTATTCATGGTAAATACTGCGCTTCTTAATCCACCGCCGCTAGTATTAATAATGTACATAATGGGTTTTTCTTCGGCCTGCTTTGCCTTCCACTTGTTTAAAATAGATAAATAGTAAGCCTTATCGGCCCAAATATTACTATCAGAGGCTAATTGTTTAATAGCTGCTGCATTATATTGGGGTCGTTCTGTTTTGTTGTCATAGTTTAATCCGTAGGCTTTATTTCTAGGATCAATTATACCTGCTTGGTACAAATAATTTAAAAGTAAATAAATAAGGATAATGAGCGGTATACTCCAACTTCTAAAAAATAAAGATACTGCCCCCGATACAGCAATTAATACGGCAAATAATACAGATATGCTGGCTGCTGCAGGTATTTGAAACAAGCGGGTGTCGGCACTAAATCCTAATATAATTAAAAAAATAAATGCTATTAAGATGGCAATAACGGCAGCAATATGGTGTTTAGAAAACACATCGTCTAAAAAAGACTCATTATAATGTCTAATATCTCTTGGCCTGCGTAATTTAAAACTGGCACTTAAAAACCAGTCGACCCGTATTTCTGATTTACTTTGCGGCAATGGATTATCGTTGATAATAGTATTATACCGCTTATTTGCATCTGCTATTCCTTTTTTTAAAGTGTAATAAATGGTTTTATCTGCACTAAAAAAATAAACAAATGCAAATAAAATAGATAAAAATAATCCTCCGGTAAAACCTGCAGCAGAAAATAATGTTTCACTTAAGCTTTGTAATTGTTGTTGTTGGGCAAATTGTAATCCTTTAATAAAATAAAAAATTAAAAAAAGCAGGGGCAGTACGGAGTTATTAATGCAATATTTCAAAAATGGGGAAGCAGTGGTAGCTAAAAATTTCACATATCGGGCATTTAAAATAAAAGTAGTTATGTTCCAACTCATAATAAAAATACCTATAGCAAAACCAACTATTGCGGAACTAATAGGGTTTACTTTATCAAAATATTCGGGCGCCAAATAAAGTGAGTTGGCGCCAAAATTCTCCATAAAATAACCGGCTATGGTTGCAAATAAAATATACCAGAATACAAGCAATATCTGATACTTCCTAAAATGCAATAAAAAAAGCTGCACAGGTAATGAGTACCAAGTGCCTGTTAAATATTTTTTCATTTGGTTGTTTATAAGCATGGTTTATTTAATAAAAGCTTTTTACTTTTTTATATTTAATGCTTAGCTTCTATTAAAAAGGATATGGCTTATAAAGTTAATAGCATTCAGTAGAAATAAAAAATTCAGCAGGTTAATTCATTAACCAACTGCCTTGTTGAATTTAAGTAAATATGCATTGGTAATCATGGATAATAGTAGTAGCATACCTATTACTTGGTGTATTTCTGCCAGCCATTCAAACAAACCAAATTTACCTAATATTATACCGGGGCTAGCTAATACAGCTGCAATGCCAAGTAATACTTGGGCAATTACTAAGGCTACAGATAATTTTTTGGTGGTATTAAACCAATTAGATTGCTTGTTTTGGGAGGCTTTGGCATACCATATTATGATGAACAGCAGTAAAACATAAGCCAAAGTGCGGTGTATAAAGTGAATGGTAATTTTATTAAAGAATAAATTTTGTTCTATACTTTCTTTTCCAAATGCATCGGGCAACCACATACCATTAATTGTTGGCCAAGTTGGTGCTGCACTAGCTGCTTTTAGGCCTGCCATAAATGCCCCATATGTTATTTGAATAAAGAGTAGCACAATAATAAAAACAGTAAGCTTTTTAAGTGAAGCATGTACAATTTTTTGGTTTTGTGGTACCCGTATCATTAAAGCAAATAAAAGTGTATAAGCAATTAAAATCATGGCTGCAACAAAATGTACAGCCAGTTTTATATGGCTTACATATAAATTCTCATCGTTTAAACCGCTTTTTACCATAATCCATCCAATGAGGCCCTGAAAGCCACCCAGTATAAACAAACCAATTAATGGTTGTATCATCCAATTTTTAATATGTTTTTTGATAATGAAATAAATAAACGGAATTAAAAATACAATGCCAATGCTTCTAGCCCATAAACGATGAAACCATTCCCAAAAGAAGATGTGCTTAAAATCGCTAAGTGTAAAGTTGAAATTCATGTATTTAAACTGTGCAATTTGTTGGTATTGTTGAAATGCCTGCTGCCATTGTTTATTATTTAATGGCGGTAATACTCCCATAATTGGATCCCATTCTGTAATAGATAACCCGGAACCTGTTAAACGGGTTACACCTCCTAAAATTACCTGTACAATTAGCATGGCCACACCCAAAAACAACCAGTTAGATACCAACATGCGCGACTTTTCTTCCTGCATAATTATTTTTTATTTTAAAAGTTGATTGACGCAAAGGTATTACCCAAGTAGAATTATTTATTTTTTGATGAAAAGAATTGCAATTTTGTTAAGTAACCGGTGTACAATATGTTGCTAAATCGTTTTTCTAATCTTGCCCTGACAGAAGCCGGTTGCGATGAAGCCGGTAGGGGTTGTTATGCCGGCCCAGTTTGTGCAGCCGCTGTTATTTTACCTCCTCATTTTTTTCATCCCTTACTAAATGATAGTAAACAAGTTACTGTTGCTAACAGAAATGAATTGCGAGCTATAATTGAGCAATCGGCTTTGGCTTGGGCTGTAGCTATGGTAAGCCATGAAGAAATAGATACTATAAATATTTTACAAGCTACTTATTTGGCTATGCATCGGGCAATTGCACAACTTTCCCTACAACCCGATTTGTTATTGATTGATGGTAACCGTTTTAAACCCTACCCGGGTATACCGCATCAATGTATTGTAAAGGGCGATGGTAAATTTGCAGCTATTGCTGCTGCCAGCATTTTGGCTAAAACCCATCGTGATGCTTATATGCAGGCATTGCACCATCAATTTCCCCAATATAATTGGCAAAAAAATAAAGGCTATGGCACTGCAGAACATCGCAAAGCTATTATGCAATATGGATTATGTAAATATCATCGGCAAAGCTTTGCTATTGCACCTTAATACTATTCCAGCCATTCACCAGCACCCATTCTTATAATTTCATAAGTATCATGGGTACAGTCAATAATTGTGGAAGGTATCATACCTCCAATACCGCCATCTACCACTATGTCTACTAATTTTTCAAAATTTTCATGTATTAATTCAGGGTCGGTATATTCTTCAACCAAATCGCCGGGTAAGGAGGCACTTAGTAAAGGATGTTCTAATTGCTGCACAATGGATAATGCAATATGATTATTGGGTATTCTTAATCCAATGGTGTTTTTTTTGCTCTGTAAAATTTTGGGAACCTGTTTGCTGGCCGGTAAAATAAAAGTATAGGGCCCGGGTAAATACTTTTTTAAAATGCGGTACAAGGGGGTATCAATACTTTTGGTATACTTACTTAAATCGCTCAAATCGTAACACACAAAACTAAGCTGCGCTTTTTGCGGATCAATATGTTTTATCCTTGCAATACGCTCAATGGCTTTGTGTTGAAATATATCACATCCTAAACCATAAATGGTATCGGTTGGGTATATAATAATACCCCCATCCAGCAAGCATTCTTTAATCATGCTTAAATGTCGCGGATCGGGATTAATTGGGTGTACTTTTAATAACATACTGTAAGTTACTACATCACTTTTTTACACCCAAAGTATTCATGGCTTATTTTTTAAGTATCAATACCCAAATGCTTCATTTCATGCTTTTTTATGAGATATTGTAACCGTTAATACCAAAACTGCACTTTGTTATTTGAAATATAAATTTGCACTTATTTTTGTAGTTAAAATTTGTGTATGCAGTTACAAAAGGTAGATGTAGTAGCTGATATTTCAGGTAATGAATTTCAACAATATTATTACAAACCATTACAGCCTTTGGTTATTAAAAATCTAAGTAAACAATGGCCTGCACTGAATAAATGGAATTGGGACTATTTTAATGCATTAATAGGTAACCATAAAGTAGCCTTGTATAATAATATAAAAAGTGATGCTTATACCCCCATTAATACTGCTGATGATTACAAAACATTTGGAGAATATATTGAAATGATACGCAAAGGGCCGGCCGGTTGGCGTATTTTTTTGTTCAATATATTTGAACATGCACCACAATTAATTGAAGATTTTACTTGGCCGGATTACTTAATGAAAGGGTTTGTAAAAAAATTTCCGATGTTATTTACCGGTGGTGCAGGATCTATTACCCACATGCACTTTGATATTGATTTAAGTCATATACTACATACACAGTTTATAGGCAGAAAACGGGTATTATTATTCCCATATGAAGAACAAGATAAGTTATACCGTAAACCTTTTGAAGTTTTAAGCTTAGCTGATTTTAGCCATTATTACACAGGAAACGGACTGCCGGACTATACAGCTTTTCCTGCTTTAAAACAAGCAAAAGGTTATGAAGTAGTTTTAGAACATGGCGATACCTTGTTTATGCCTGCCGGTTATTGGCATCATATGGAATATATTGATAGTGGATTTGCTATGAGTTTACGTGCACTTCAATCATCTTTTTTTGGCAAGGCCAAAGGTGTATGGAATTTATTGGGTATGCGAACTATTGATACCATTATGAAGAAAACCGCTCCAAAACCCTGGTATAACTGGAAGCTAGAACGAATTTACCGAAATGCTGCTCCTTATGTAGTGCAACAACCGCAATTCTGTAAATCTTAGTAGTAACAATAAACATTATTCAATTTTAACTAAATATTGTACCTTATTAACATTTGTTTGTATATTGATGTATTATTTTTAAAATTCATCAATCTACATTTAATATGAATAAAAAATTACTCCTGCTTATTTATTTTGTTGGAATGTATGTGGCCAGTTAGTCACAATTAGCAGCCGGCAATCAATTAATTGGTCCTTCACTTAGTATTAGTTTAAATAAACAAGTTTTTGAAAATTCAACAACAGTTACTAATTCAACAAATTCACAAGGAATTGGTATTGGGTTTAATTGGATAAAAATGAAAACCGCTACAGATGGATATGGTGTAAGTATAGGCTATAGTTATTCTAAATATAACAACTTTGGCAGTTCTGCAAATGATTATGCAAATCAAAGAAATAATTCAGTTAACTTAAGTGTATTTAAACGAAAATATACCCCTATTCATTCAAAATGGAGTTTATTCTATGATGTTGGATTGTCCGGAGCAATCAATAAAACAAAAAATATTCAATCAGGTTCTTTTGGCGCTTAGTACACCTACGCTGGCGTAAAAGGGGTATTCTGTTCAGGCATTTGCTTATCCCGGAATAAGTTATTTTATTAAAAAAATTTTTTTGTAGATATATCGCTACCTAATTTTTTATTGGCTTCTTTTTATCATGAATAAGATACCTATCCTCCCTCTTTTAATTCCAATCTATCAAACTACACTAACTCTTTTTATTTTAATAGTACTGTTACCTCAGGCAATTTTTTTAATAACATGGCAATAAACTTTCGTTGGATTTTATAGTACATTAAAAAGCCATCATTGTTTACGGTGATGGCTTTTTGTTTTAAATGTGTTATATATGAATTAGGCAATTTCCCATACTTCACGGCCACGTAGTAATTTATCTAAATCGCCCTTGCCTTTTGAGGCAATAACTTCTTCTATTTGCAAAGACATTAATTCTTCATAACAAGGCCTGTCTGTTTCATAAAATACACCAAATGGACGAGGAAAATGGTGGCCAGATTTATGTGCATCATCAAACATACGTACTAGAATTTGTGCTTTATAAAAATCACGTTCATCATGTACCCATAAATCGTCAGTGCTATATTGGCTGCCCAGTTCTACCACTTCGGGTTGTAATCCGTTTAAGCGGATACCTTTATTTTGTGCAGCGCCAAAAATGAGTGGCTTGCCTTGCTCTAAATAAAGCCCTTCTTCTAATTTGGTTGCTTTTTCTGTAAAAATTTCAAAAGCGCCATCATTAAAAATATTGCAGTTTTGATAAATTTCTACAAATGAAGTACCCTTGTGTGCAGCTGCGCGCAATAAGGTTTGTTGCAGGTGCTTAGGGTCACGGTCCATGCTACGGGCAATAAAAGTTCCATCGGCACCTAATGCCAAAGCCAATGGATTGAAAGGATGATCAATACTACCAAAAGGGGTTGATTTGGTAATTTTATGTTCTTCAGATGTTGGTGAATATTGGCCTTTGGTTAAGCCATATATCTGGTTGTTAAATACCAACATATTTACATCAAAATTACGGCGCAGTAAATGAATGGTATGGTTACCACCTATGCTTAAACTGTCACCATCGCCACTAATTATCCAAACACTTAAATCCGGTCTGGTGGCCTTTAAACCACTGGCAATAGCCGTAGCGCGGCCATGAATGGAGTGCATACCAAATGTATTCATATAATAAGGGAAACGGCTACTACAACCAATTCCCGATATAATGGCAAAATTTTCTTTGGGTATGCCTAATGTGGGCATTACTTTTTGTACCTGTGCTAATATAGAATAGTCGCCGCATCCGGGGCACCAGCGTACTTCCTGATCGGTGGCAAAATCCTTGGCTGTTAGGGTAGCTGTGGCTACAACTTCGCTCATGGCTTACAATTTATTTCAATAAATAGGTTAGCGAATTTACGTAATTCTTTTCGCTGTGTACCTAAATTTTTTGCAATTCTTCCCAATATTCTGCCCCTCGGCGTGTATGGGGTATTACAATAGTGCCCCCTACTATATTGGCTATGGCAAATACTTCATAAATAGCTTCGGTACTAATGCCCAACTCTTTACATTTACCTAAATGGTATTTTATACAGTCATCACACCTTAATACCATACTGGCTACTAAACCCAACATTTCTTTAGTGGCTGCATCTAAAACACCGGGTTCGTAGGTATTGGTATCTAAATTCCATAGCCTTTTTAATACCAGGTTATTTTTACTTAAAATAACATCGTTCATTTTTAAACGATAGTCATTAAACTCGTTTACCATTTTACTCATGTGTCAAAATTTTTTGTAAAAGTATTGTAAGCAATCGATTGCGATTGTCGAAATAAGTTAATTGTAACATCACTTTTCCATTATTTAAATACATATTGCCTAATTTGCAGTTTTAAATAATAGGATATGACAACCAACTTATTTCATTTTGGCATGATTGGCTTAGGTACAATGGGCCGTAATTTATTGCTCAATTTAGCCGATCATGGCTACTCTGTGATTGGATTTGATAAAGATGAACAAAAGGGTGCTGCATTATTGAATGAGTCTACTCCACAACATAAAGTGAAAGCCGTTAGTAGTTTAACCGATATGGTGCAACAACTAGAACAACCTCGTAAAATAATGATGCTGGTACCTGCCGGCAAGCCCGTAGATGATGTAATTGAAAGTTTATTGCCATTATTACAGCCCGGCGATATTGTAATTGATGGCGGTAACTCATTTTTTGAAGATACTTTACGCCGAACTACCTATATGCAAAGCAAGCAAATGCACTTTGTTGGTATGGGTGTTTCGGGCGGGGAGAAGGGTGCCCGGTTTGGCCCCAGTATTATGCCCGGTGGTGATGTAGTTGCCTGGAAAAACCTGCAACCTTTATTAGAAGCTGTTTCTGCCAAAGTAAATGGCCAACCTTGTGTGGCTTATATGGGCAAAGATGCTGCGGGTCATTATGTTAAAATGGTTCATAATGGTATTGAATATGCCATTATGCAATTAATTAGTGAAGTATACGATGTGTTAAGAACAGGATTACAATTAGATAATTTAGCTATACATGAGGTATTTAAACAGTGGAATGAAGGTGAATTAAAAAGTTTTTTAATTGAAATATCTGCTCAAATATTTCTGCAAAAAGATCCTGAAACCGGCAAAGATTTGGTAGATGTTATTTTAGATAAAGCGGGCTCAAAAGGTACCGGTAAATGGACCAGCCAAGAGGCAATGAACCTCCCCATCAGTATTCCCACCATTGATATAGCCGTAGCATTTAGAGATATTTCTGTGTATAAAGATGAACGAGTTGCTGCAGAAGCTTTATATCAACCTAAACGTATGCCCATTGCTGTAGATAAAAATTTATTTATTCAACAATTGGGTAATGCTCTTCAGGCTGCTATCATTATTTGCTATGCGCAAGGCTTAGCTATGTTACACAAAGCTTCTTCTGCCTATGCAATGGATATTCCTTTACAAGATGTGGTAAAAATTTGGCGTGGAGGCTGTATTATTCGCTCTTTGTTGTTAGAAAATTTTTATACTGCTTATCAAAATAATCCCGATTTACCCAATATATTGTTAGATACACAATTAGCGCAACTGCTACAGTCTAAAGAAGCTGCACTTCGTACAGTAATAGTACAGGCTGTTCAAAGTAAAATTGCTGTAGCCGGACTAATGAGTGCACTTGGTTATTTAGATGCTTATACCGATGCAAATATGCCTGTTAATCTTATACAAGCACAGCGCGATTTATTTGGCG
>JAGWPI010000045.1 GCA_028877005.1 Bacteroidota bacterium
AAATGTTACACCATGAACGCCAAATGTATTTGGAATAATACCAATAGAATCGCCGGTTTTTGCGTTTAAAACATTTACTTGTGTACCATGTGCAACAAATAATCTTTGTGTTGCTTCATGAATGGCAATATAATCCCAACCTTCTGTACCTTTAATAGGAAATGAATCTATAATTTTTAAATTAGCATATTGAGCGTTTGAAATGTTTATAAAAACAAATAAGAAAAACTGAATACTGATTAATTTTACAAAAAAAAGGGTTTTATTTACCAAAAATTCAGTAGAGAAATACATATTTAGTAATTTGTTGTAAAATACTGTATTTACATTCGAACTAAAGATTTTTTTTAAAAATTATATTTATCGCAAATTTTAAAATTTATTTATTTTCGTTCTACTATGAAAAAAATTGAATTAGAAATAGTTGCTTTATCTCACAGCATTACACAAACACATTCTTACGCAGTTGTTTTAGGTGAAGTAGACGGTTTGCGAAGATTGCCAATTGTAATTGGGGGCTTTGAGGCGCAAGCAATTGCAGTTGCACTAGAACATATGAAACCCAGCAGGCCTCTTACCCATGACCTTATGAAAAACTTCATGAATGCATTTAATATAGAACTACAGGAAGTAGTTATTAATGATTTACAAGAAGGAATTTTCTACTCTAACTTAGTATGTTTTACAGAACATGATACTGTTGAAATAGATAGTAGAACAAGTGATGCATTGGCATTAGCGGTTCGATTTGGATGCCCCATTTACACTTATGAACATATTTTACAAAATGCCGGAATTTTAATGGACGATACAGCAACTGACCCCAAAAAGATGGAAGCTGTAGGAGTTGAAGAGCAAAACACAGCAAAAGATTCAGATCTAGCATCAATGGATTTGGATGAATTAAATCGCTTATTACAAGAAGTTTTAGATCACGAAGACTATTTAAAAGCTATTGCCATTCGTGATGAAATCAACAGGCGAAAATAATATTATCACTTATCATTTAATCGATTTAATAAACTAAAATAATGGTTGTTTTTCCAAATTGTAAAATCAATTTAGGTTTATACATTACTAAAAAAAGGGAAGACGGCTTTCATGATATTGCAACTATTTTTTATCCAATTGAATGGCAGGATGCATTGGAAGTTGTTCCCAAAAATGGCAATAACTCTCCTGCAATTCAGTTTACAAGTTCGGGTTTAACTATACCCGGTGACCCAGAAAATAATTTATGCATTAAAGCCTATCAGCTTCTTAAAAAAGATTTCCCAAGTCTGCCATCCATTCTGTTACACCTGCACAAAGTTATACCCATGGGTGCCGGTTTGGGAGGAGGTAGTTCTAACGCTGCAGCAATGTTAAAATTATTGAATGAGTATTTTGAACTAAATATACCTGAGTTGCATTTAAGTAAATATGCTCTGCAGTTGGGAAGCGATTGTCCTTTTTTTATTTTAAATAAACCGGCGCTTGCAACTGGCAGGGGCGAACAATTGCAACCAATAAAAATAGATTTAGAGGATTATAAATTTGTTTTATTATCCCCCCCAATTCACATCAATACAGCATGGGCATTTCAACAAATAACACCAAAAATTCCTGAAATTGATTTAGCCTTTGTAGCTCAAAAATCGGTTGATTACTGGCGCAAATACTTGGTGAATCAATTTGAACAGCCAGTTTTTACTGCTTATCCGGAACTGGCACAATTAAAAGACGAATTATACCAACGGGGCGCCATTTATGCATCAATGACCGGAAGTGGCAGTACCATATTCGGAATTTTTAAAAAAGATAATTTACCAAAACTTACAATTCCTGATCATATTTTGTTGAAAATTGTTTAATAGATGTCATGAATTTATTAGTACAATAGATAAAACCATATATAATAACTTCTGCACATTTTATAGTCAAAAATTATCTTAATCCGAATGGTTCATGAAAAAAATAATTTTATTTATTTATTCTCTCTATGCCCTTTTAGTATTTATTTTACTTATGCTGATAGCATTTCCGTTCATAGCCATTGTTTCTTTTTTTGGCACTTATGGAGGTAATGCAGTATATAAAATAGCTAAAATCTGGGGGAAAATATGGTACTTCTGCATCTGCATAAAACATAAAAATTATTTTGAATCAGTTCCAGATAAAAACAAGCAATATATTTTTGTTGCAAATCATTCTTCCTACATGGATATACCAGCGTTAGTACGCTGTATGCAACAGCCTTATAGAGTTTTGGGCAAATATGAAATGGTGAAAATACCTATATTTGGATTTATTTATAAATGTGCGGTTATTTTGGTTGAAAGAAGTAGTGCAGAAAAAAGAGCTAAAAGTTTTCATGATTTAAAACAAGCTTTGGCAAAGGGGCTATCGATTTTTATTTTTCCGGAAGGAACCTTCAATGAAACCGATAAACCTTTAAAAAACTTTTATGATGGGGCATTTAGAATTGCCATTGAAACCAAAACGCCTATATTACCCATTATTTTTTTAGACACTATACATCGCTTACCACCCTCGCATTTATTTCGGTTAACCCCAGGTATAAGCAGAGCAGTTTTTCTTAAACCAATTGAAGTGAATGACTATACTTCTACAAGCGAAATTGACATATTAAAAAGTATTGTATACAATGAAATGGAAAAGGCTCTCATAAAATACAGAACAAAAGCAATAAAATTATCTACTTATAATAATTGAAATGGATTAACTTTAGCAGTTAATGAGGCTCTAATTGTTGAAATACTAAAAAAGCTGTAGTAAGTATTCACATGAATGAAATACAAATTTTCAATTATACTTCAATTAATACTCTCCCACCGATTTATTGCGATGTAATTATACCTATACTTTTACCCAACACATATACATGGGAAGTTCCGGAACATTTTCAAAAAAATATTCAAATAGGTATTCGGGTAGAAGTTTCATTAAGAAACAAAAAATATGCAGGAATTATAAAAACTATTCATCACCAAAAACCAGAATTATTTAAGCCCAAGCCCATCCTTAACATTTTAGATGACACACCCATAGTATATCCTATTCAATTACAATTTTGGGAATGGTTAGCACATTATTATTTATGTAGTGAAGGAGAAGTAATGCAAGCTGCCTTACCTGCACATTTAAAATTAAGTGGAGAAAGTATTGTAATATGGAATGAAGGATTTGAAATAGATAATTCACTACTTACAGATGAAGAATACTTAGTAGCTGAGGCATTAGAAATTAGAAAAGAACTTCGGTTACAAGAAATACAACAAATTCTATCTTCTAATCATGTTTATCCGGTAGTTAAAAAACTAATTGACAAAAAAGCATGTTTTATTTGGGAATCATTACAAGAAAAATATAGAAAGAAAACTGAAACTTATATTACCCTGCATCCTCAATACATGAAAGAAGCAGAATTGGAAAAACTTTTAAATGAATGGACAAAGGCCCCAAAACAATTAGAAGTACTGCTTGCATACTTGCATTTACAAAAAACAGAAGGAGAAATTACCCAAAATAATTTGCTCAAAAAATCAGGAGCAACTACAACACAATTAAAGGGATTAATAGAGAAAGGAATTATTCAGATTCAGAAGAAATCGGTAGACAGAATTAAGCCCTTACCACAAAATATTTATATTGATTTTACTTTATCTGAAGCACAAAAAAAAGCACTTCAATCTATACAATGCATATGGAAAACAAAACAAGTATGCCTATTACATGGTGTAACAGCCAGTGGGAAAACCCAAATTTATATTCAGCTAATAAAGGAAGCCATTGAATCGGGCAATCAGGTACTTTACTTACTACCTGAAATTGCTTTAACAGCTCAGATTATAAGAAGACTTCAGAAAAACCTTGGGGGATATATAGCTGTATATCACTCAAAATTTAATGCTAATGAAAGAGTAGAAATATGGAATAAAGTAAAGAATGGAGAAATTGCCGCGGTAATTGGTGCCAGATCTTCACTAATGTTACCCTTTAAAAATTTAGGTTTAATTATTATAGATGAAGAACAAGACAGTAGTTTTAAACAGCAAGATCCTGCGCCAAGATATCAGGCTAGAGATGCTGCCATCTATTATGCATCTATATGCCAAGCAAAAGTGTTGTTAGGAAGTGCTACACCATCCATTGAAACATATTACAATTGTATACAAGGTAAATATGGATTAGTGGAACTATTTGAACGATTTGGAGAGGTAGCCCTACCAAAAATTGAGATTGTTGATTTGAAAAAAGCAATGGCCGAAGCAAAAGGAAAAGTTGCTTTAAGTAATACCCTCATTCATCAACTACAGCAAACAATTCTTGAAAAAAAACAAGCCATTATTTTTCAAAACCGAAGAGGGTATTCTCCATATTTAATGTGCCAAACATGTGGTTGGATTCCACAATGCAAACACTGTGCAGTTACACTTACTTACCACAAAGCAAAGAATAATTTAGTATGTCACTATTGTGGAAGTAATTATCCCATAATGCAAACCTGCGTAGTTTGCGGCAGTAATACTTTTACACAAAAAAGCTTTGGTACAGAAAAAATTGAAGAAATGCTAGCAGAAATGCTTCCTAATGCCAGAATAGCAAGAATGGATTTAGATGCCGTAAAAGGCAAAAATGATCACGACACACTGATTAAACAATTTGAACAGCACAAAATTGATATTTTAGTTGGCACACAAATGGTTGTAAAAGGTTTAGATTTTGAAAATGTACAATTAGTAGGTATAATTGACGCAGATAGTATTTTAAATTTTACTGATTTCCGTGTAAATGAACGCGCATTTCAATTAATGGAACAAGTAAGTGGCCGTTCAGGAAGAAAAGATGGTAATGGTATTGTATTGATTCAGGTAAGTAATACACACCATCCTGTTTTACAATTTGTACAACAGCACCAATTTCAAGCATTTTATCAATTTGAAATTGAGAGTAGAAAAATTTATCAATATCCCCCATTCTCAAGATTAATTAAAATAATCTTTA
>JAGWPI010000046.1 GCA_028877005.1 Bacteroidota bacterium
AGGCCAATAAAAATCAAATTATTGCTACGCTTCAAAATTATGATATTGCTATACAACGAATAGCCGCCACCGTTGGCCCAACCGTTACTTTATATGAAATTGTGCCGGCTCCAGGTGTTCGTATAAGTAGAATTAAAAATTTGGAAGATGATATTGCCTTAAGTTTAGCTGCTTTAGGCATTCGAATTATTGCGCCTATACCCGGAAAAGGTACTATTGGTATTGAGGTACCCAATATTAGGAAAACGGTGGTAAGTATGCGCACATTAATTTCGAGTGATAAATTTCAAAAAAATAATTTTTCACTTCCCATTGCAATTGGCAAAAAAATTGATAATGAAAACTTTATTGTTGATTTAGCTGCAATGCCACATTTACTTATGGCCGGCGCAACTGGTCAAGGTAAATCAGTAGGTTTAAACGCTATTCTGGTATCCTTACTTTATAAAAAACACCCATCCCAATTAAAATTTATATTAGTTGATCCCAAAAAAGTGGAATTAAGCTTATACAGGGTTATTGAAAAACATTTTTTAGCCAAATTACCAGGCGAAGAGGAAGCCATTATTACAGATACCAAAAAGGTGGTGAACACTTTGAATGCATTGTGTATTGAAATGGATAACCGCTATGACTTGCTAAAAGAAGCAGGTGTTAGAAATATAAAAGAATACAATCAAAAGTTTATTGATAGAAAATTGAATCCTCAAAAGGGGCATCAATTTTTACCATTTATTGTTTTGGTAGTAGATGAGTTTGCCGATTTAATTATGACTGCGGGTAAAGAAGTAGAAATGCCTATAGCACGCTTGGCACAATTGGCTCGTGCAATTGGTATTCATTTAATTATTGCAACCCAACGGCCCTCTGTTAATATAATTACCGGTACCATAAAGGCTAACTTTCCCGCACGAATTGCATTTAAAGTATCATCTAAAATAGATAGTAGAACAATACTAGACACAGGTGGTGCAGAACAATTAATAGGTAAAGGTGATATGCTGATTAACTATAATGGAGAGATAGTGAGGTTGCAATGTGCTTTTGTAGATACTCCTGAAGTAGATAAAGTATGTAATTTTATTGGTGAACAAAGGGGCTATCCTGAGGCTTTTTTATTGCCTGAATATGTTGATGAAAAAGATTTAGATACTCGCGAAATGGATGTAACAGATAGAGATCCACTTTTTGAAGATGCTGCTCGTTTAATTGTTCAAAATCAGGTAGGTAGTACTTCACTCATTCAACGTAGAATGAAATTAGGTTATAATAGAGCCGGAAGATTAATGGATCAACTTGAAGCTGCCGGAATTGTTGGTCCTAATTTGGGCAGTAAAGCCCGGGAAGTACGTTTTAAAACAGAAGTGGAGTTAGAAGAATACCTGCATTCTTTGCCTTAATTTTACTGATATTTTTTTAAATCACATTTGTTCATTGGCTGAACTCTTAGTTGTATTATTTTTAAACAAAGAATAAACTATTGTAATTAACTAAGTTCTAAAAAAAGGAAAGCACTATCTTTGCGCCCAATATTAAAAATCGGCATAGTTAAAGCTAAATATTGTTTATGCAGATTCATTTTTCAAATTAAATTTAAACAATGAAGTATTTGTTTTTTGTTGCAATTTTCATAGTAGGAATAACAATACAGTTAAATGCTCAAAATGATCCTGCAGCTAAAAAGGTTTTAAATGAAGTAGGTGAAAAAGTAAAATCTGCAAAAGGCATTAGTGCAAAATTTATATTAGAATCTATTACCAGTAAAGGAAAACCCAATGGTACTAAAATGGGCACACTTTCAATGAAAGGAGATAAATATTTATTAAAGCAGGGTAAAACAGTTATTATATGTGATGGAACGAATGTGTACAATTTTGATGGCAATAAAACCATTACCAAATCTTCAGTAGAAGAAAGTTCTGCCACTTTAAGTCCGCAAAAATTATTATCAGGTTCCTATGATAATGATTTTACTTACAAAATGGTATCTACAAAAGGGGCTAATTATCAAATAGAAATGTTTCCTAAAGATGATAGACGCAGTTTTCAAAAGGTAGATTTGTTCGTAAACAAATTAAAACATTTGGTAACTAAAGCAGTTATTTTAGATAAAAGCAATAACAAAACAGTTGTTCTTATTAGTGATATGAACACCAATGCCAAATTTCCGGAGGGAACTTTTACATTTAAACGTTCAAATTATCCTGCCGATGCTGAATTATTAGATTAATTAGGCATTCAATTATTTTTTCTGCCACCTAAAAATAGGTGGTTTTTTTATGCCCTTCACTTAACTTTATGTTATGTATAAACACCTATTAATCATTGCATTTTTACTGGCTAAAACAGTAACGGTTCATGCTCAGTATACCGTTAAACTCATAGTTAATAAAGTAGCTACAAAGCCAAATGATGCTATTTATGTAAGTGGAAATTTTAATAATTGGAATCCTAAAGATGAGCAATATCGGCTAAAACCTTTTGGTGGTGGAAGGCAAGGTATTGTTTTAAAAAATTTGGCGCCCGGCAATTATGCTTTTAAGTTTACTAGAGGTAGTTTTGATAAAGTAGAATGTTTGGCGGATGGACGAGATAGGGGTGATCGTGTTTTAATGGTAAATACAGATATAGATACTTCTTTTTCTATTGAAGGGTGGAAGGATGATTATCCCGATAAACCGAAACCTTATACTGCTAGTCCGCAGGTAAGTATTATAGATACTGCATTTTTTATGCCTCAGCTCAATACCAAACGCCGGGTATGGTTATACCTGCCTAAAAATTATTATCAGTCTACACAAACCTATCCTGTTTTATACATGCAGGATGGGCAAAATTTATTTAATGAACAAACAGCCTTTGCCGGAGAATGGGGAATTGACGAATGTTTAGATACACTAGCTCAGCAATTAAACAAATATTGTATTGTAGTAGGCATTGATAATGGAGGTGATAAACGGCTAAATGAATATAGCCCATATACCATTGCTGCAGGAAAAGTAGGCAAAGATTCTGTGAAAGCTGCAGGTGTAGCATATGTGGATTTTATTGTGCATACTTTAAAGCCTTATATTGATAACCATTACAGAACCAAAAAGGGGCCTCATTACACTTATATTGCCGGAAGCAGCATGGGTGCTATTATTAGTTATTTTGCTGCTTGGCAACATCCAGATGTTTTTGGTGCGGCCGGTATTTTTTCGCCTTCTTTTTGGTTATATTCCCCAGAACAACTACAGCCAAAGGTTTCTGCCAATTTTAAACCTGTTTATTATTTTTATGCGGGTGGCAAGGAAAGCACAAACATGTTGAACGATATGGATACGGTAATTAATTATTTAAATGTTTATCCTAGTCACACTATTCGTCGTTCAGTTTATCCCCCGGGCATGCATCAGGAAAAATATTGGAGAAATGAATTTCCTATATTTTATAAGTGGTTAATGCAATTGTATTAAACTAAAAAAGTAACACCTTCAATAGCCAAATCTGTATTGGGAAATACCGTTTTAGTTTCTTTTAAAAAGTCATCTAAAAATTCGTATTTGCTACTAAAATGGCCAATAATTAATTTATGTGCATCTGCATTAGCAGCAAACTTTCCTGCTTGAATAGAAGTTGTATGAAAACGTAATGCTGCTTTTTCTTCACAATTTTGCAAATAAGTGGTTTCATGATACAATAAAGTAGCCTTGCTGCATATTTTGGTATTCTTTTCAACATATCGAGTATCTGCACAATATACATAAGATTTTGCTGGCTTATTTGGAATGGTTAATAATTCATTTTTATATGTATGTCCCTTTTTATCTGTATAATCTTCCCCTTTTTGTAAAAACTCATAAAAAGCAGCGGGAATACCATATTGTTGAACAACTTCTATGTTAATTTTTCTTGGCATTCTTTTTTCTTTTATTATAAATCCCCAGCAAGGTACCCGGTGTTCAGTACTAAAAATTTCAACTGTAAATTTTTTTTCATCAATTAAAATGGTCTCAAAATTTTCTAATGGATGAAAATGCAAAGAGAAAGGCAATTCGGTATTGCCTGCTTGCAATTGCAAATTAAGTATGGTTTCTAAAGCTGCTGGCGCATATATATGCAAATCATGTTCTCTGCCCAATAAACCCATACTGGTAATTAATCCAGGTAAACCAAAGTAATGGTCGCCATGTAAATGAGAAATAAGAATATGATTGATTTTACTTCGCTTAATTTTATATTTTGATAATTGCATTTGGGTGCCTTCACCACAATCAATTAATAATAATTGATCATTTAGGGTAACTACCTGAGCAGTAGGATGTCTATCATATGCCGGTAATGCTGAATTATTGCCTAATATAGTAACCCCAAACATGCTGTTTATATTTTTTATATTTCAAAAGCAAGACAATAAATTCAATGAATAGCTGCAACAAAATGTTAAAAAACTTGTATTTTCTAACTATTAATTACACAAATGTATTCTTTACTTTTTTTTATTCATTATCTGGCAAATCAAAAGTAAAATCATTGTAATCTAATAATTCTCGCTCAATTTCTTCCATCTGAACTATATCCCACGCTTCACTTTCGGTTGGGGTATAGTTAAGCAGTTCCAATAAATTATTTTGCTCAAAAACTGCCATTACATTTTTATTCATTTCACAAACCAAAAAAGAGGCACTATTATCATAAAAACTTTGTTGCAAATCAATAATCTTTTGCGCTATATTGCCGTCAATATGTTGAACATTGTTTAATTTTAAAATTAGATTTTTGATAGGCGTTTGAAGATGTTGTTGACATGCAGCAGCTAATTCATCAGCCATATTGTCATAAATATGGTCATCTTCGGGCGTTAAAACGGTAAATTTTTCCTTGGTATCAATTTTGACTTTCATAAAATTAATTTCTAAACAGATTGTGAATAAGTTGAAAGCAACTTTGACCAAAAATATTCGTTATAATTGTATAAATCCAAAAAGTTTATGGATAATAATTTTTCAGCTCAGGTAAAAGAAATCATTTCATTCAGTCGCGAAGAGGCTTTGCGCCTAGGGAATGATTTTATCGGTACCGAACACTTACTTTTAGGCTTAATTAGAGATGGTGAAAACCTTGCTATAAAAGTATTGAAGCAATTAAATGTTGACTTGTACGAGTTAAGAAAAGAAATTGAACTTGCCGTAAAAGATAAAACAGGGAAAAATATTGCTAATATTAATAGTTTGCCTTTAACCAAACAAGCAGAAAAAGTAATTCGTGTAACCGTTTTAGAAGCAAAGGCTTTAAAAAGTCCGTTAGTAGAAACCGAACATTTATTGCTCAGTATACTAAAAAATAAAGAAAATATTGCTACTCAAATTCTCAATCAGTTTGATGTAGATTATGATATTTTTAAAAATGAATTGGGCATGGTAGGCACCAATACTTCTTCTCCATCTCCAAAAAATGAATTTTCTGATGAGGGTGAAGACGATTTTGATGACGAAAAACAAAAAGCTTATCAGCAACGAACAGCTAAGCCAGGTAATGCCAAAAGTAAAACACCTGTGTTAGATAATTTTGGTCGCGATATTACAAAATTAGCAGAAACCAATTCTTTAGATCCCATTGTTGGACGCGAGGCTGAAATTGAACGGGTTTCGCAAATTCTTTCTCGTAGAAAAAAGAACAACCCTATTTTAATTGGCGAACCAGGTGTTGGTAAAACCGCTATTGTAGAAGGTTTGGCCTTACGTATTGTGCAACGCAAAGTAAGTAGGGTTCTTTTTGATAAAAGAGTAGTATCGCTTGATTTGGCTGCATTGGTTGCCGGTACCAAATACAGAGGACAGTTTGAAGAGCGGATGAAAGCCATTATGAATGAATTGGAAAAAAATAGAGATGTAATTTTATTTATTGATGAAATACATACTATTGTTGGTGCCGGTGGTGCCAGTGGATCATTAGATGCTTCTAATATTTTTAAACCGGCTTTAGCTCGTGGCGAATTGCAGTGCATTGGCGCTTCCACATTAGATGAGTACCGTCAATATATTGAAAAAGATGGGGCATTAGATCGCCGTTTTCAAAAGGTTTTGGTAGAACCACCTAGTGTTGATGACACTATTATGATTCTAAATAACATTAAAAGCAAGTATGAAGATTTTCATAATGTTATTTATGATGAAGAAGCCATTGATTCTTGTGTAAAATTAAGCGATAGGTATATGACCGATCGATTATTACCAGATAAGGCTATTGATGTACTAGATGAAGTAGGCGCAAGAGTTCACTTAAAAAATATTAATGTTCCTGAAGAAATTGTTGAATTAGAAAAACAAATAGAAGACGTTAAAAACGAGAAAAACAGGGTAGTAAAAAGCCAACGATTTGAAGAGGCAGCTGCACTGCGCGATAAAGAAAAACGTTTGGGTGAAGAATTGGAAAAGGCAAAATTAATTTGGGAAGAAGAAAGCAAAAATAAGCGGTATCCCATTGGTGAAGAAGATATTGCTGAAGTGGTGAGTATGATGACCGGCATACCTGTAAAAAGAATGGTGCAGGCTGAAACAGATAAACTGCGTAGAATGGCTGAAGACATGAAAGGAATGGTAGTAGGGCAGGAAGAAGCTATTTCCAAAGTAGTGAAAGCTATTCAAAGAAACAGGGTTGGATTAAAGGATCCTAAAAAACCTATTGGAACATTTATATTTTTGGGTCCTACAGGTGTGGGTAAAACAGAATTGGCTCGTTCATTAGCTCGCTACATGTTTGATTCTGAAGATGCGTTAATACGCATTGATATGAGCGAATACATGGAAAAATTTACTGTAAGCCGTTTAATTGGTGCCCCTCCCGGTTACGTAGGTTATGAAGAAGGCGGACAATTAACTGAAAAAGTACGTCGTAAACCCTACAGCGTTATTTTATTAGACGAAATTGAAAAAGCGCATCCTGACATTTACAATATTTTATTGCAGGTGTTGGATGACGGTCAACTAACTGACGGTTTAGGACGAAAAATAGATTTTAAGAATACTTTAATTATTATGACTTCTAACATTGGTGTTAGACAGTTAAAAGATTTTGGAAGTGGTGTAGGTTTTGCTACTGCAGCTCGTATACAAAATGAAGAAGAAAATAATAAAGCTGTAATTGAAAAAGCATTGAAGCGCACATTCTCTCCTGAATTTTTAAACAGAATTGATGATGTAGTTATATTTAATGCTTTAACCAAAGAAAATATCTTCAGTATTATTGATATTTTGATGAAGGGCGTTATGAAACGATTGGTTAATTTAGGTTTTTCACTTGAACTTACAGATGAAGCAAAAGAATTTATAGCAGAAAAAGGGTATGATGTACAATATGGTGCAAGACCTTTACATCGTGCTATTCAGAAATATTTAGAAGACCCTTTGGCTGAAGAAATTTTAAATATGCATGTAAAAGCCGGCGATGTTTTAATTGCTTCACTTGATAAAGAAAACGGAAAAATTGTCTTTGAATTGAAACGAGCCGCTGAAGAGGAAAATGCAAAGGCGTAAAAACTCTTCTTTATCGTTTCTATTATAAAGCATTAATATTACCTGTGGGGGTTTTACCTCTGCAGGTTTTTTATTGTAGAAAAGCATTCATTGCATCTGTTGGTTTGCCGGTACTATCAAATGCACCTAAGCCATAGCCTTGCCAGTTATTATAACATTCAGGCTCCCAATAAAATACACCAATTCCCTGATGGTTTGGAAGTGCGCGTACTTGTTGAATTAAATTTGTTAAAAACTGTCTGCATATCGCAGGTTCATTCACAGGCATTCCTGCTTCGCAAATCATTACCGCACTATGGTAGCGATTTATCATATCATTCATATTGGCAATGCATTGAATATTGTAGCTTGTCCAATTACTACTAGCAGGGTATAAAGACATGCCAATGATATCCCATTGTGCACCATTTGCTTGTAATCCATCAAACACCCAACGAAATAAATTATTATTATATCCGTTTGAGACATGTACAATTACCTGAATATTTTTATTAATTTGTTTAACTGCTTGGTAACCAGCCTTAATTAATTCAGCAAACTGATTCATATGGGAGGAAGCCCTACCATCTTCCCATAGCATACCATTATCTACTTCGTTGCCAATTTGTACCCAAGCTGGTGTAATGTTTTGTTGTTGTAAAGTTTCTAAAACTTGTGTAGTATAAGCAGATAAAGTTCTGACTAAATTGGTAAATGGTAAATTTAGCCAAGCTGCTGGTTTGGTTTGTTTTCCGGGGTCTGCCCAACTATCGCTGTAATGAAAGTCGAGTAAAATTTTCATTCCTGCTTGTTGTGCTCTTTTGGCTTTAATAAGTACATCATTTATATTACACCAGCCATTGGTGGGATTTAACCAAATTCTTAAGCGAATGGCATTGATGCCTTTTTCTTTAAGAAGGGTAAATAAATCTTTTTTAATACCTGTTGAATCATGAAATGCTATTCCGGCAGCTTCCATTTCTGTAAGCCAACTTACATCTGCTCCTTTAAAAAAAGTAGAGGTATCAATTACACTAACTGTAATATTTTGTTTGTTTTTTGAGCAACTTACATGGCAACAAAAAATCAGAAGGCTAAAATAGAAGCAAATATTTCTCATAAATGAGTGGTTATTTTCCCCACCTAAAGGTTTCTATTTTTAATCCAGCAATATCTAAAATTCTATCTACTACCGATGCTGCAACAGCTTCAATAGTAGTGGGCTGATGATAGAATGAAGGGGTTGCCGGTAAAATAATGCCTCCTGCTAATGTAATTGTTTCCATATTTCTGATATGAATTAAATTATAAGGGGTATCGCGAATCATTAAAATTAATTTTCTTCTTTCTTTCAATATTACATCGGCAGAACGGGTTAATAAATCATCACTTATGCCGGCTGCTATTCTTCCCATTGTACCCATGCTGCAGGGCGCTACAATCATAGTATTGAATTGAGAAGAACCTGAAGCAAATGGGGCATTAAAATTATGTTTATCATAATATGTAAAAGGATATTGTAAATAGCTATCATTACCCAATTCTGTATTCCATACTAGTTTAGCATTATTACTCATTATAATGCCTACTTCAGCAATTTGTGTTTGAAGAGTAAGCAATTTATCCAACAATAGTTTAGCATAAATAGCACCACTAGCTCCTGTAATGGCTAAAATAATTTTGTGTTGCATAATTTTCTTTGCTACTATAACAAAAGTAAACTTTAAAGGTTAAATTTCTAGTTTATATAAATTTACTTATTGCAGTAAGTTTATTTCTTTTTCGTAGCCTTCGTCTATTAATAAATTTTTCCCATCTGCTGCAGCAGTTGCCAATGCATCACAACGATTATTCCAAGGGTTATCTGCATGCCCTTTTACCCATTTAAATTTAATATTGAAATGTTTTGAAAGTTCATAGTATTGCAGCCATAAATCCTTATTTTTTTTCCCTCCTTTAAAATCGGTTTTAATCCAATTGTCTAGCCACTTTTTTTCTACACTGTTCACTACATATTGGCTATCCGTATAAATAATTACAGGAATGTTTTTTTTTGTGAGTGATTGTAATGCAATAATAACAGCCAATAGTTCCATCCTGTTATTGGTTGTTAATCGATATCCGGCCGATAGTTCTTTTTTATGTGTACCCCAAATAAGCACAATTCCATAACCGCCCGGTCCGGGATTTCCCCTAGATGCACCATCTGTATAAATAGAAATTTGCTGTGTTGCTTGCATGGCGTAAACATACAGAGAATTACAGAATATCTTACACCATTAAAAAATATTTTATGTGGGCAAATAGTATTCACCTTTCATATATAGTATGGCCTTCCCGGCAATATTTACTCTATCATTCTTCATCTCGCACCATAATTTACCACCACGCTTAGATAGTTGTTGAGCAACCATATTATTTTTATTCAGTTTGTGATGCCAAAAAGGAATTAATGTAGCATGAGCTGATCCTGTAACAGGATCTTCACCAATAACAGAATTAGGCACAAAAAATCTGGAAACAAAATCACAATGTTTACCTTGTGCAGAAACAATAATACCTAAAGTATTTAAGGTATTGAGTTGATGAAAATTAGGTACTAATGAAAGAACGGTATCTTCATCAGGATATATCAGTAAAAAATCTCTTGATTTCCATACTTCTAATGGTTTTATATTAAATCCATCCATCAATCCTTCAGGAATTTCTGTTACTTTATTGGGCATTCTGGCCGGGAAATTCATTACCAATAAGTCATGATTTTTTTCTACCCATAGTGCCCCGCTTTTACTTTCAAAGTGAATAGTTTGCGTTGCCGTTTGCAGTATGTTAAAAATAATATGCGCTGTAGCAAGGGTAGGGTGTCCGGCCAAATCAATTTCCATTTCAGGAGTAAACCATCTAATTTCAAAAATATCTCCTTTTTGTACAAAGAAAGCTGTTTCAGATAAATTATTTTCCATGGCTAATTGTTGCATAATATAATCTGGAAGCCAGGCTTGTAGCGGACAAACGGCTGCAGGATTGCCACCAAATAAAGTATCGGTAAATGCATCAACTTGATAAATAGGATAAGCTTTCATGATAACTTTTTTATACTTGAAATACACCTGTTTTAAACTCTGGTATATCGGCATTGTGATTGGCAGCTTCAATTCCGGCAGCAATATATTGACGTGTAGCAATTGGGTCAATAATTTCGTCAACCCACAACCGTGCTGCTGCATAATAGGGAGTTGTTTGCCGATTATATTTTTCTTTTAAATCATTCAATAATTTATTTTCTTCTGCTTCTGTAATAGTTTTTCCCTGGGCTTTTAGTGTGGCTATTTGAATTTGCAGCATGGTTTTAGCAGCTTGTTCGCCACCCATTACTGCTACTTTTGCACTTGGCCAGGCATAAATAAACCTAGGATCATAGGCTTTTCCACACATGGCGTAATTGCCTGCACCATAACTATTGCCAATAATAATGGTAATTTTGGGTACTACAGAATTGGCAACGGCATTTACTAATTTGGCACCATCTTTAATAATACCACTATGTTCACTTCTGCTACCCACCATAAACCCGGTAACATCTTGTAAAAATAGGAGTGGTATTTTCTTTTGATTACAATTCATAATAAAACGGGCTGCTTTATCGGCACTATCATTATAAATAACGCCCCCCATTTGCAGTTCGCCTTTTTTGTTTTTTGTAATTAATCGCTGATTGGCTATAATTCCTACACTCCATCCTTCTATTCTGGCATAGCCACATATAATGGTTTTACCGTAATCGTTTTTAAATGGCTCAAATGAGCTACCGGTGCTTAATTCATTGGCATCTACTATACGCTCAATTATCTCGTGCATGTCATACGGCTTTGCATTGTCAACCGGCATAATACCATATATTTCATCGGGGTTTTTAAATGGGTTCATTGATTTTATTCGATTAAATCCTGCTTTTGGAAAATCGCCCATTTGTTGTACAATTCTTTTAATATGGTCTAAGCATTCTTTTTCAGTATTAAATCGATAATCTGCAATACCGCTTATTTCTGTATGTGTAATGGCACCGCCTAAAGTTTCATTGTCAATTACTTCTCCAATAGCTGCTTTTACCAAATACGATCCCGCTAAAAAAATAGAACCATTTCCCTCTACCATTAAAGTTTCATCACTCATAATGGGTAAATAAGCGCCTCCTGCTACGCAGGCACCCATTACAGCAGCTATTTGTGTAATGCCCATTGCACTCATCTTTGCATTATTTCTAAATATGCGTCCAAAATGTTCTTTGTCAGGAAAAATTTCATCTTGTAAAGGCAGATATACACCTGCACTATCTACTAAATAAATAATAGGTAATTTATTTTCCATTGCTATTTCCTGCAAGCGTAAATTCTTTTTTCCGGTAATAGGAAACCAAGCACCTGCTTTTACAGTTTGGTCATTGGCAACTATTATGCATTGACGTCCACTAATTTTACCAATGCCACCAACAGTTCCTCCAGCAGGGCAACCACCCTCCTCAGTATACATTTCCCAACCTGCAAATGTGCCTAATTCAATAAATTGTGAATTTTTGTCAATTAAATAGTCAATACGTTCTCTGGGAGAAAGTTTATTTTTTTGGTGTTGCTTTTCTATGGCTGTTTTGCCTCCACCTAACCAAATTTTTTCTTTATTTTTTTTAACTGCGCTATTCAATAGCTTCATCCAGTCTTCATTTCTGTTAAATGCAATATCTGTCATACGAACAATTGTTAGTTTAACAAAAGTAGGGAATTGTTGGGTTATGTATTTATGTAAGTTGATAAATGGATAAGTGTTTTGTTTAAAATATTGCAGATAAAATTATTGCTATTGATGGTAAAACGAAGCAGAATTGAATAAATATTGGGTGGTGCATATAAACAACAAATATTTTTGGTGTATTGGTATATTGATTGGTTTTAATTATTAAAGTTGATTTAAAGACTGGTTAAAAATGGCTACTGAAAATATTTAATGTGGTTATTATGAAAAATGTAAGGCACTTGAGTTTTTTATAGTAAAACAAGGGTGAGCAGCACTAATGGCTTGTTAATTTGTTGGCATTATAAGGTTGATTTATTTTTTTATGCAATACTAAGTGGAGCATGTTTTTTTAATAAATAATCTCTGATAATTAAATCTGATTGAATAATAATTGTATTGGTTAATTGTAGGTTTTGGTGCCCATTTAAATGCGTAATTAATTGTCTGGCTGCAATTTCACCCATTTCAGTACCCGGGTAATTAATTGTAGTAATTTTTGGTCAATTAATTTGTTGATAACATTATTATTAAAACCTATTTTTATATTACTTATTTTAGTGATAAAATATAAAATGGGTTAAATAAATGCATGCCTCTTCAGGTTCTAATAATAATTATTGTATTTATATATATAATTGGCTGACTAAAATTTTACTTACAAACCATTTTTATCGTTTTATCTTTATGCATAAGTAGTCGTTTAGTTACTGCCGGTGATTCTTCATCGGCATATTTTTATAAAAATAATTTCAGTTTATTTATGAATCAACAATTTTTTATGCAACAAACCATGCGTTGGTTTGGGCCAACTGACCCAGTAAGTTTACAAGATATTAAACAAGCTGGATGTATTGGTGTAGTTACTGCACTGCATCATATTCCGGTAGGTGCAGTTTGGAATGTAGATGCTATTATGGAAAGAAAGAAAATGGTTGAAGCTGCTGGCCTTAAATGGACTGTTGTAGAAAGTTTACCTGTGCATGAAGCAATTAAAAAGCAAACTGATAATTTTGAAACATATATCAATAATTATAAAAAAAGCCTTGAAAACCTTGCTGAATGTGGGTTAGAAGTAATTACCTATAATTTTATGCCCATTTTAGATTGGATGCGTACTAATGTAAATTACACGATGCCCGATGGCAGTAAAGCCTTGTATTATAATCGATCAGCATTTATAGCCTTTGATGTATTTATGTTGAAAAGACCCGGTGCAGCAGCAGAATATACCGCTATTGAAAAAGAAAATGCATGGTGCACATTTCAATCCATGAATGAGGAAGAGAAACAAACACTTTTTAATAATGCCCTGCTCGGGTTGCCCGGAAGTGAGGAGAGTTTTACACCCGAACAA
>JAGWPI010000047.1 GCA_028877005.1 Bacteroidota bacterium
TCTAATGTATCTTCATCAATATCATATTCCACTTGTAAACGTTCCTCAAAACGAATATGTTCTAAGGCCAAATAATCCTTCACAATATTTAATTCCCTTTCAAAAGGAGCTAATTCTAATTTTTCAGAATGCATACTACTTCTTAAAATATTGCTTAACTCAGTAATGGCTGTTCTGGCCCTTTGGGGGTTTTCATCTACCAATGCTCTAATACTGTTGAGTGCATTAAAAATAAAGTGAGGATTGATATGTGATTTGATGGTTTTTAGCTCTAATTCTTTTACCAAACTTTGTAAACGTATTTTATCCAACTCATCGCGCCTGCTTTTTTGAATATAGTGGTAGGTAAAGTAAATAAAGTTCCAAATTAAATAAAACAAAAAAGTGGTTAACAAGGCTCTGGCAACCCGATTACCAAAACTATATTGCTTTAGTTGAGGCAATTCCCAATTAAAGAGGCCAATGATTGAAACAAATACTAATGAGTCAATTAATGCAAACACAAGTGCTGTTATCACCAATAAAAAAATTTGTTTTTGCAAATCAAACCGAAGCAAATCAAATCCTTTAATAACCATACGCATTATATGGGTAATGAGTAACCCTAAAATTGCATCTGTAAATAAACTTTGAAAAAAAAATGGTTGGGGTTTTGAACGAATGGCAAAATAGAAGAAAGTCCAAACTAATGTATAAGAACTCCATCCTAATATTTGGCACCACCAATATGTTGATATTTTGTTTCTCATGCAGTATGAAAGTAAGCAGAAAAATATTGCCCGAATATAGGAAATTTGATTAAAGGTAAATTTTCATTGCTTTCTGGTTAAACACTTAAAATAAAAAACTGAACCAAAGCAATTTTAGGCTGTTGTATGTAATTAATGTATTATTGACTATTTTTACATTTAAAATTTTTCATAAATGGACATTAAGCCCGGCGCATTATTAGGAAAAATTAATTCACCTGCCGATTTAAAAAAATTAGATCGGTCTGAGTTGCATCAGGTATGTGATGAGCTAAGGCAATATATTATTGATGTTGTTAGTGTTTATGGCGGACATTTTGCAGCAAGTTTGGGCGTTGTTGAATTATCTGTTGCACTGCACTATGTATATAATACACCTTATGATCAGTTGGTTTGGGATGTAGGTCATCAGGCATATGGCCATAAAATTTTAACAGGTAGAAGAGATAACTTTAGCACCAACAGAAAATACAAGGGTTTAAGCGGATTTCCAAAAAGGTCTGAAAGCGAATATGATACATTTGGTGTAGGGCATTCTTCAACTTCTATTTCTGCCGCTTTAGGTATGGCTATGGCAGCAAAATATAAAGGAGAAAATAGAAAAAGTATTGCTGTAATTGGAGATGGCAGTATGACCGCCGGTATGGCCTTTGAAGCTATGAACCATGCAGGTGTTGCAGATAGTGATATACTTATTATATTAAATGATAATTGCATGAGCATAGACCCCAATGTTGGGGCGTTGAAAGAATATTTAACAGATATTACCACCTCGCATACCTACAATAAAATGCGAGATGAAATTTGGAATATTTTAGGAAAATTGCCGGCCGGAAAAAACTTTAGTAGAGATATTGCCAGTAAAATGGAAGCGGGCTTAAAAGGCATGGTGAGTAAAAGCAGTAACCTATTTGAATCATTGAAGATTCGTTACTTTGGCCCAATTGATGGGCATAATATTACCAAGCTAGTTGATACACTTAAAGATATGCGGGATATACCCGGCCCAAAATTACTGCACATTATTACCGTAAAAGGTAAAGGATATGCTTTAGCTGAAAAAGATCAAACCAAATGGCATGCACCGGGTTTATTTGATAAAGTTACCGGTGAAATTTATAAGAAACATTCTGATGTACCCCAACCACCCAAATACCAAGATGTATTTGGCCATACTATTATTGAGTTAGCTGAGCAAAACAAGCATATTATGGGTGTTACACCTGCTATGCCCAGTGGTTCATCATTAAAATTTATGATGGAAAAAATGCCTGACCGTGCTTTTGATGTAGGCATTTGCGAACAACATGCCGCCACGCTAAGTGCCGGATTGGCCACACAAGGAATGCGTGTTTACTGCAATATTTATTCATCATTTATGCAAAGAGCCTATGACCAAGTTGTACATGATATTGCCATACAAAAATTACCGGTTGTTTTGTGCCTAGACCGTGCAGGATTGGTTGGCGAAGATGGCCCAACACATCATGGTTGTTATGATGTACCCTATTTCCGTTGTATACCAAACATGATTATTAGTGCTCCTATGAATGAACAAGAACTGCGTAATTTAATGTATACAGCTCAATTACCATCTACACAAATGCCTTTTGTAATTAGGTACCCCAGAGGCGAAGGTGTAATGCCTAATTGGAAAACACCTTTTGAAGCCATCCCTATAGGTAAAGGACGTAAATTAAAAGATGGAAAAGAATTAGCCATTCTTTCACTTGGACACCCGGGTAATTTTGTACAAGCTGCAATACGCCAACTTAGAACTGAAGGTATTGACCCAGCCCACTACGATATTCGTTTTGTAAAACCAATAGATGAAGATTTACTACACGAAGTTTTTCAGCGTTATACTAAAATAATAACAGTTGAA
>JAGWPI010000048.1 GCA_028877005.1 Bacteroidota bacterium
CAAAGCATTACCTGTGCCTTTAAAATTATAACATGCGGCATATTTTATTGCAGCAATGTGCTATCGGCAGGTGGCTTGATGGTTGTATTCTTTTCTTTATTGCCAAACAGTTTTTCAAAATCTTTTTTATACGATAAACCGGCTCCCTGCCTGCTGGTTCTGCCTAACGCACCAGCATTGATGTCTAAACTGTTTTTACTGAAAATGATGGCTCTTAATTGCCTGTCTTTGGTTAAAATAATTTCTAAATTAAAATCAGGTAGCCATTGAAAGTTTCCGCTTTGCGCTGCTGCGCTAATACCAAAATCAAAATCCCCACCAAAGCTTACAATCACATTGTCATTAAAAAAGCTTTTCCCAACCTTAAAATTAATTCTACTTCTGTCTAAAGCATTGGTATTGGTGCCAATGCCTGCCCCTGTTGCAGAAGATAAAATATCGCTACTGCTGTATACAGAAGTGCCCAAATCAACTTTTAGGCTTTTGTCTTTAGTAATTTTATAAACAATATTTGAAACAGCTTTATTTAATTCTCGGGTAATAATTTGTGAAATTGTGTTTACGCCAATATTTGTAAAGTTAGTATTAGCGCCACCAATATCACCATAGGGTGCAAACCTTTCTAAAACAATTAAGTAAGTTACCTGTTTCAACATTTCATTTTGGTTATTTTCAATTCTGTTAATGAATTCGCTAAAGGTTGGATCAGTTTTTAACGGACTACCTTGCGGGAAATCTAATTTAAAAGAAATGTCCGGATGGCTTAATCTATTTCTTAGTTCTGCAATAACATATACAGTTCCACGATAAGCACGACTGGTACCACTAAATTGCCCAGATTGGTTACTGATTAAATCATTTACACTAATATTTTCGGCTGTGTATTGTGCATCAATATGTACATCTGCATTAAACGGATCGCCATTCCACTCAATAAAATTACCGGCATCTGCTTTTAGTATAAATGGTTTTCTTATAAAAGATTGAAAATTAAAATCATAACTTCCTTCTTCAATATTATATCTTCCTCTAATGGTTAACGGATCTTTTGTTCCCACTCTTATTTTTAATCGTCCATTGCCTTTCGCTTTAATAACATCACCACTCAGTGGGTCTAATATTACATCAACATCCAATTTATTATTGGCAGTAACATCTAAATCAACTAATAAATTAAAATTACTGTTTTGGTTTTCATTCACCATTTCAGTACCATATGTTTTAAATACTATAAAGTCAGCATCTCCACTTTCTTTACTAACGGAGTTAGGTATGTAAATGTGTGATGGCTCATTAATATCGCCAATAATGGTTAATTTGGCATTTTGTTCGGGGCCTTTAAAGCTTAAAGTAGCTTTTCCGGTGGCATTGCCGTAAAATTGGCTATTATCAATAGCTTTTGTATTTAGCATAATTAGTTTGTTGGTGAACAAATCAAAATCAAAAGCTAAATATTTAAATCCTTTTTCATATAATTTTCCCTTTATTAGTCCGGTGTTATTTAAACTGTCTTTTATGTAAAATTCATTAAAATTAATACCATCATTTTCAAATGATATATTAGCCGAATCAATGGTATAATACACTTGGGTATATAATACATTTAATGCTGCTTTTTTTAATGTAATATTACCACTTAAATCGGGCTCGGCAGGATTTCCCTGAATTATTAAATGCCCGGTACCATAGCCTTTCAGCCTATTGAATATATCACCAATAAACTGTTCAACGTAATTTATTTTGGTATGCTCTAACTGTATATCAACATATAAAGGTTTGTTGGTTGTATCTTTTGTTTTGTAATAACCTGTTGCATTTACAAAATAATTTTGATTGGGTGCAGTAACAGTAAAATCTAATTTTCCTGTTTTACTGGTATATAAAGATTGAATTTGAACAATTCCTACTGAATCCTCATTCAATCTAAATTGTGTAGTATGAAGCTTAGCCTCGGCAGTAAATGGGCCATAAAAATCTCTTAAATAAATTTCACCATTAGAGATACCTTCTAATTTCGGGTTTTTAATAAACAGTGCGGTAATATCTCCTAAATATATATTTTTTAATTTTACAATAAGATTATTGGTATTACCTCCTTCTTCTTCATCTGTTTCTACAGTAATTTCTTGAAATCCCTGTATAAATTTAACGTTGCTGGCTGATACAAAATTTCGCCGCATTACAATTTCGCCCTGCTTTTCTAAATTCCATTTCTTTTCATTTAATATAAATGAGGAAGGGTTAAAGTGTATGCGTGCACCATCACTTAATGTAAATACATCGGCATTGAGTAAAACTTTTTTTAGTACATTATTAGTGCTGGTTGACAGGTGAACGACAGAATGATCATTGGCTGCTTTAATTGAAATTTGTGTATTTGGAAACTGTAAACTATCTTTTATTTGTATATCACTAACATTTCCTGCAAGTAATAAACTATCATAGTTTCCTAAACATTTTAATTGAATGCCAGATAGGGCATATTGATCATACTTTGCATAAGGAATAGAGGCTGAAAGTTGAAATAAACTATTGGTGGTATTTACTCTTCCGGAAATATCCATATCATTAAGCCCGGATATTTTTTTATCATATATCTGTAAAAGGGGTTCAATATAATCTGTTTTTAAAGCAACGGTAAAATCTTGATTTACGGATACTTTATTGGGTGTATCAAAATAAGCGGGATAATATCTATGCAAAAATGATTGAAAACTGTTGGGTAAATTTAAAATGCTAAAATTGCCTGCAATAACACCATTGAAATTATTACTGCCCACTTTTAAAAATTTTACAGAATCTGCTGAGTATCCGGAAGTAAGATTTAAAGAGTCGAAACTTAATTGTGTATCTGCAGACGTAATGGTAGCGTTTAAAAATTTAGCAGTACCCAAAAATTGGTCAATAGTTTTTCCTGTAAAATAAATATCTAATAATCCGGTTAATTGTAAACTGTCTTTATAAAAATTCAATACTTTTAAATTGGCATTTACTAAATCGCCTAAAATGTTGAAGCTTGGATCCGGCTTGCTTAAATCAATTTCTACATTACTATTGAAATTCATATTGGGATCATCGATCTTTACTTCGCCATTAAAATATTTTTTCTGAAAAGTACCGTTGGTTGTAATGTTAGAATAGGTATAGTTATTGAAGTCTAGCGATGCTATTTTTCCTTCAACTTGGGTTTTTAATTTTTCAATATTAAAATTACTGCCTGCAATTTTCCCAGTAAAATCAACATAACCTAATTGGTTAATTCTTAAAAATTTACCAATATTAAAATGGTTGGTTATGATATTACCGGAGTAGGTAATATCTTTTTTCTGTGGTAATTGCAAACTAACGTTAGCGGCAATGCCACCCAGTCCGGAAGTAATAGTACCGGTAGAGGTAAAATTGTAAATGGTACCATTAAAGTTTCCTTTAAAAAGTGCATCGCCTAGTGTGGTTAAGTCTGGTACTTTTAAGTCTTTTACTGTGGGAACAAATAGTGCAATGTCATTATAGTTTGTTTTAATGATTCCATTATTAAAATGAATGAAGGTTTTATTTAGGTCGGGTAATCCTTTTATGGCTAGGCTGCCACTTATATAACTGCCACTTCCAATTCGAGCAAATAAATCATTTACTGCAAAGTTGGCTACGCTACCTTCAAAATGACCATTTACATTAATTTGTTTTTTCCAATCTTTTAATTCAGGGGCAAAATAGGCAATATCATCGCTATATAATGAAGCATCTGTAAATTTTGCTACCATTGTTACGGAGGTAATGTATTCACTAAAGTCATCGTTGAAGTGTTTAAACTTCATAGCATAGTAATTGGTTAATTTGCTTTTATTGGTTAGCAGATCCAGGTTGGCAAATTCAATGATACGTGGATTAATGGTAAGTTTAGCTTTCAATTTTTTTAATTCAATACCACTTCTTTCTTTTGCGGCAAGATTTACTATACAGTGCAAAGTATCTTTAACTAAACTAACATTATCAAAGTTTCCATTCAGTTGGTGAATATATATATGGCTTCCATCAAAATAGGGAAGTGGTTTTTTATCATTGCCCTGAATGGAAAGCGTACCATTTTTAATGTGAAGTTTTTGTAGATGAACCAGTAAATTGGCTGTATTTAGCTGCAAACCAGTATCTATATTATTGGTACGTTGCTCTCTTTTTCTTATTGAGTCGGGGCGTAATTCAGGTATGTTGGTTATTTCAAAAAATGGTTTATCTAAATTTAATTGATGAATTGAAAATATACCTTTGTTTAAATTAATATTATCTGCATCTAATAAAAGTGAATTTAGTTTAGCCTTCATTCGCTCTCCACGCCACGCATCATCTTTAATGAAACTAATGTTGTTGAATTCTAATTTTTTTAAATTAATAGTAACGCTTTTTTTAGCAGTAGTTGGAGTAGGCGATGAAAAATAATCAACTATGTATTGATAATTCCAAACACTGTCTTTACGTTGTAATTTTATAACCGCATCATCCAAACCTATATACTTTAAATCTGTTGAATCTTTTAGGAAGAACCAATCTGTTATTCGCAACTTTAAAGCGCCTGCATATAATAGTGTATCTTTTTGCCGGTCGCGAATTAAAGTGCCGTCTAAATTGAGTTTATTGAATAAAGTAATATTTATTTTTTTTATACTTACTTCAGTGCCTAATGATCTTGATAATTTTTTAGTTGCAATTCCAATTAACCAGTTTTGTACATAGGTAGTTTGAATGGCAATAAAAGCCAATAAAATAAGTGCAATTACAATAAATACAAAACGTCTTAATATAGTAAGTGTTTTTTTCAGACTGATTACTTTTGAAATGAAAATGAATTAATTAAAATACCAATTCAAATACAGTACCAAAACTAAGGGTTATCTATGCATTATTATCGTGAAATTATTGCGAAGTTGTTAAGGTTTTATTGTTCTGCCAATTGCTGCAATGCTTGAAAATTAATGTAGGTAAAATCTGTAATAATTTTGTCTGCAGCCAGTAATTCATTGGGTGGGTGGGTAGTGGTAAGGGCTATTACCTTTAATCCTGCTGATTTAGCAGCGCTAATACCGGCAACTGCATCTTCAAATGCTATGCAGCAATTGGGGGGAAGACCTAATTCTTGAACGGCTTTTTCATATATTTCAGGATGTGGTTTACCATGCTTTATATGTGCAGAATATATTACATTCTTGAAATAATGTTGAATTGGTATGTGTTGCAGCATAAAATCAATATTCTCTTTAATGCCGGAAGTAGCAATCACCATGGGTATATTATTGTTATTCAAGGTTTCCAATAAATCTATTAGTCCATTCACAGGTTCAATGTGCGGCGCATAAATTTCTCTGTAAATAGCTTCTTTTTCATTAGTGTATGCTTGAATCATTTCTTGGCTAATATTCGTTCCAAAAATATATCTTAAAACATCTGCATTTGTTTTGCCATTAAACTGTTGCAGGTATTCTGTTTTGGTTAAGGGTGGCATATTTCTTTTTTGATAAAAAATTTGCCATGATTGGATGTGAAAATCATTGTTATGAATCAGTGTTCCATCTAAATCGAATGCTACGCCAAATAATGGTTTCATATAAATGATTGCTAATAAAAATGTCCTTTAAAAAATACCTAAATTACTGTTATTAAAATCCTGCTACTGCATCATCGCCACGAGTATCGGCTGCTGTTTGTTTTTCTCCAGATTGAAGTACCTTAATAATTTCTGTTCTACCTATGGGGCCGCGCTGTTGAATGGTATAACCCATGGCTTTTAAACCCTGTATGGTTTCAGTAGGAAACTTAGGTTCTACAAAAATAACATCGGGTAACCATTGATGATGGAACTTGGGTGCAGCAATAGCTTCTGCAGCACTCATATTAAAAATAAGTACATCTACCAAAGTTTGAAATACAGAGGTGGGTATGGTTGTGCCGCCTGGAGTGCCGCATACCATAAAGGGCTTTTCGTTTTGTAAAACAATGGTAGGTGTCATAGAGCTAAGCATACGTTTTCCCGGTTGTATGGCATTGGCTTCTCCACCTACTGCACCAAACATATTAGGTACTCCCGGTTTTACACTAAAATCATCCATTTCATTGTTTAGAAAAAAGCCGGCACCGCCAACAACTGTTCTACTTCCATACCATCCATTTAAGGTAGTTGTAATACTTACCATATTACCTTCTCCATCCATAATGCTAATATGGGTAGTTTCTTCGTGTTCAGGTATTTGTCCTTCTTTAATTTGAGCACTGGGTGTAGGTTTTGTGCTATCATAATTGGCCATACGTTGCGCTATGTAGGCATTGCTGGTAAGTGTTTGTAGGGGTACCTTCCAAAAATCAGGATCACCCATATAAGCAGCGCGGTCGGCAAAGGCTCTCCGTTCTGCTTCTACCATTAATTGTACCATTTTAACAGATAAAAATCCATCTGTTAGTAATGGTCTGTTTGCTATCATCTTCATTAATTGCTCTACAATAATTCCGCCACTACTAGGAGGAGGCATGCCAATAATAGTAAAATTATTGAAATGGAAAGAAAGGGGGGTACGTTGTACGGCGCTGTATTTTTTTAAATCAGCTAAGCTAATAATTCCGCCACCTCGTTTCATTTCATCTGAAATTAGTTGTGCCGTTTCTCCCTCATAGAAACCCTTAGCACCATTTTTACTGATACGTTGTAGTGTTTTAGCCAAATCTTTTTGCACCAGTGTATCACCCGCTTTCCACGGGGTTGCTTTTACAAATACTGTTGGGCGGGTATTGTATTGAATAAAATCTGCTCTGGTGGCATTTAATAGGCTAGCTTCTTTTGCAGAAATTACAAATCCATTTTCAGCTAATGCAATAGCGGGTGCAATTAACTGTTGAAAGGGGAGTTTTGCATATTTGTACATGGCAAAAATACCTGCAATGGTTCCGGGCACACCACTTGCTAAATGCCCGTCTTGGGATAAGTGCATATTTGGATTTCCATTTTTATCCAAATACATATCTCTCGAAGCTTGGGTTGGTGCAGTTTCTCTAAAATCTAGGGCTATGGTTTTACCATTGCTTTTTCTGGCAATCATAAATCCACCTCCACCAATATTACCGGCTTCCGGAAAAACTACTGCCAAGGCCAATTGAGTGGCAATGGCTGCATCAAAGGCATTCCCTCCTTTTTGCATCATAGCTGCTCCAATCATACTGGCTAATGGATGGGCACTAGCCACAGAAGCATGTTGAAATGTGGCTGATTTAGGAGTGCTATAATGAAAAGGGTCAATGGCTTTTCCGGGCCCAACCAAATTGCTTTGTCCCAACAGAGTGTATGATTGCCCCATGAGTAAAATGAAAAATACATACAGTAATACAGGTTTGTATTTACCGGATGTAAAGCAGTGATTTTTTGTATGCATAGCCCTTGGTTTTATACAATGATTTAATGCAGCAATTTACAGATAATTTATTCATTCAACCCAATCTATTCGGGTTGTTAAAATGGGGTTATTTGTGCATAGTTATAATGCTTTGCCGATTAAATTATTGTAATATAAATTAAAATAATATAACCTAGCAATAGCTATGCACCATGCATCATGAAGCCCGTATTGGGTACTAAAATTTAAAGCCGATGGTGGCAACAATATTACCTAAATTGCCGGTTTGTATGGCATAAGTATTAGGTTTATCATTGAGATAATATGGGAAATTGGCGTCTTTCACAAAGGTATACACATAGGTTAGGTCAATAAACATACCATGGTTTCTATAACCAATACCCCCACTGGTAACTATTCTGTTAGCTTTTACAGAAGAGGCAGCATAAGGACTTCCATAATAAGCGGCACCTAAGCGAAACATCCAGGGGTCAAATTTTAACTCACCACCAATCCGTGCATTGATGTTGCCTTTATAATAATCTTTTACCGTGCTGTTTAGTTGGCTATAGTAATCTATGCTCGATTGGTCGGCATTAGCAGCTGCCCTAAAACGGGCACCTCTGTAGTTTACATATTCAAGGTCTGCACTCACAAACGCTCTTTGTTTGTGGGTATTGGCTACTTCTCTAAATACATAGCTGGCACTGGCAATAGCACGCCATGGGGTAACAATACTGTATTGACGTGTGCCGGGATTACCACTATTTAAATTATCACTACTTTCTGTTCTTAATCCGGCATAAGATTCTGTATTGGCTGTGATGGAAGATCGTATTTCGTCATTAAACGAAATAAGTTGCGGTGTATGCAATGCAAAGCTAATTCGCCAAAACTCTTTGGGTTTATATAGCATACCTAATTTTAATCCAACACCTACACCTTGCGACTTAAAGGTTTCATGGTAAGTAAAATAGGCAAAATTGTTATTGGGATTATTGGTAGCATCAGTTTCAGAATAAGTTAAATCGCGCTGATAAGAAACAATAGGTACCGTTAAACTACCTCCTATATATAATCTATCTGCCATATTACCGGCTAAGCCCAGGGCAATTTCATTGTAACCGCCTCGAGTAACTGCATCATACGATTGTATAACACCTGAAGAAATGGGAACAAGGCTTTGATAACCGGCTACAGAGCCACCGGGTCCACTCAAGGTATCTATTAGGTAAGTTCTGAATGCCAATGAAGATCCAAAAATATAGTTACTTAAAGCAGCATTGGTATCCGCCCTATCTCGGGTAAGTTCTTCTAAGTATTGTTCGGTAAAAGAACTCACATTATTAAATCCGCTGTATTGAATATGATTGTTATAATTAGCCAATTGATTTACTGAAATAGAAAAAGCAGAACTGGTAAATTTACTATCACTATACTTACTGGGCGAACCAATTACTATACCACTAGCGCCATACATAAATGCATTTTTTTTAGCGGTTGAATCGGTACCCCTATAATTCAATTTATTATTATTCATTAAAAACCCAGGTGATAAAACAAATTCTCTGGTTTTATATAAACCTAACCCGGCGGGGTTTACGTTAGCTGCCGATATATCGCCACCCAATGAGGCCATAACACCGCCAACAGCCATATTTCGGGCAGAGCCATTTTGTGTAAACCAAGCAGTGCGTAATGCATCTTCCGGTGTTTGAGCCAGCATAGTTTGGCTCATTAAAACGCATAAAATGGGTAGTAATTTCTTCATAGATTGGCTTTGGTGCTGAATCTTTAATACTTTATACAAGATATTTTTTTAATCATTAGTTTCTGGGTCCACGACTTCCGGAGGCACTGCTGCCTGCACTGTTAAAGCCGCCACTTCTTCCGCCGGCACTACTGCTTGGTGTAAAACTATTGCCGTTGTTATTAAAGGTACGTGCGGGCCTATACCAACTATTATTATTAGGCAGGTTATTGTTGCCTGTGGGTGAAGTAGAAAATACGCGGCGTACAAGGCTGCCAAAACTATTGCCGGGGGCATACATGTTGCTGCCTGCTTTTAAATTTCTGGCATAGTTGGTGTTGTTATAGTTTCTATTTAAATAGGCAGATAAATAGCTACCTGAAGTAGATTTGCTGATAATGGAAGGACTTTTATATCCAATTAAAGTAGCAGCGGGATTATACCAACTATTCCATCCATAGCCTAATCCATATCCATACCCATAGCCATAAAACGGCATCATACCATAACCGGCAGTGTAATAAGGACTCCACATATTCCAATAAGGATTCCAAGAATTATAACCCTGATAAGCCCAATTATTGTATATGGGAAAATTATAACGACTATCGTACCAATAACTATAATCATCCAAAGGTGCCCATAAATAATAATTGTGCACTTTCATACTCAAATAGCGATCATCATTATAATTCTGGAATTCCTGATAACGGTCTTCTTGTCGGGTTTGGCTTACCATAGCATTGCCATTGGTAGGCGAATAATACAAATCATCCGGTGTTTGGGTTGATTTATAGGCGGTAGAGCAGCTGCTAAGTGCTACTGCAAAACCTATTATAAATAAATAACTTGTTTTCATAATCATGCGTTTTACAATATTTGTAATACTAAGTTACATACATTTGCTGCAATCTTTTTTCAAATTAAAATTACATCAAAAATGTTGCCTGCATTAATTATATCTTAATTTTTATGTTAATGATATGTCAATTACAGGCCACTAATTATAACAAAAATAGACACAAAAAGTTATGGCGAAAGAACTTACCACAAGGGCTGATGATTATTCTCAATGGTACAATGATTTGGTCATTAAATCTAATTTGGCCGATTATAGTGCCGTAAGGGGCTGTATGGTAACAAAGCCCTATGGATATGCACTTTGGGAAAATATGCGGAATGCCTTGGATGTGATGTTTAAAGAAACAGGTCATGTAAATGCTTATTTCCCACTTTTTGTACCAAAAAGTTTATTTGAAGCAGAGGAAAAAAATGCAGAAGGATTTGCAAA
>JAGWPI010000049.1 GCA_028877005.1 Bacteroidota bacterium
GCCAACCTTTAATATAATATCATTGGCCATCAACTGACCGCTTTTCAAGGCTGCACCGCCATTTTGAATATTTACGATTTTAATATTTCCATCTGATTCTGTGAGCTGCGCACCAATACCAAAAAACCGGTTGCTCATCATTTCATCAAACTCTCTTTTTTCTATTGGGGGAAAATAATCAGTATGCGGATCCATCAGGTTGCAGATGGTGTTCAGAAATAAATTAAACCGTTCATCATCGTTAAATTTAACTTTAATGCGCTCAAAAATTTTATTTTCAGTTCGCAACACACTTTGCCTGGCCTCGGCCTCCAACTGGTGGTCGGTTTTATTTTTAATAGAATCAACCACAGCTTTTTGGCGCTGGTTTTGCAAATCATAAAACCGGTTAAGCGTAATATATTTCAATTTTTTATACCATCTTTCTTTTTTATCAGCTTCATTTCGGGGATAATCTAACTGATCTACATTGGTAATAATAGAATCCTGATTAGTAAAAGTGAATGGATGTGATAAAATTGACTTGTATAATTCTACAGTTTCAGCCACACGGGTATTATAAATGGCAGACACAGCTGGTACAAATGCAATGGGTGCACCATGAATTTCGTCATCAATGGTCGTGGAATATTTTTTTAATGCTTCAATATCTTTTTGAAGAAAAATGCTTTTATCATCATCAGCCCACATATCAGTTAAATATTTATTAAATACTTTTACGGAGAATGAATCATTGATTTTTTGCGGACTGTAATGTTCGGTTTCTAATAGTTGCCCAATTGTTACTAATAATTTTTGCTTTTGATTAATAGTGAGGTCATTTTTTGCGCTTAATGTAGTAAATGCTACAAAAGAAGCACCGAATAAAACCAATAATGCTACTAATACTCCTTTAGGACTCTTCATAAATTTTATAAAATTTTGCATATTAATCTTCAAAAATAGGTGAATTACAACTGTGGTAAAAGTAACGTTTCCCTATTAACAAAGGTTTTGGAATCTAAAACTTTCCATGAAATAAAAAATGTGTTTTGTGAAATGCTGAATTATCTTATTTTTGCAGCCCAATAAAACGGAGAGCGTAGCTCAGTTGGTTAGAGCGACAGTTTGTGGCACTGTAGGTCGTGGGTTCGAGACCCATCGTTCTCCCAGCCCTCCTTCCATGAAGGAGGGTTTTTATTTAGAAAATTTTATTATGCATACATGGTACTACCTGCTACCGCTTGCAACAGCTTTAATTGGCTTTAGTATTAATAGCATTTTATTAATATATTTTTTTAGGCCTTATCACCCCAAAAAGGTATTTTTTTTTGATTTGCATGGTTTCTTACCTTCAAAAAGAACAAAAATTTGCAATGCGCTAGTTAACTATATAGTGGAAGAAATACCTTTTGAAATATTGTTAAAAAAAATAACATCTGAAGAAAATATAGCAACTGTAATACCGGTAGCCGAACATGCAATAGATGATTTTTTAAATAAGAAATTGGTAGAAAAAATGCCTATGCTTTCAATGTTTGTAAGCGAAAGGTTACTAAATGATTTAAAAAATATTTTTATTGAAGAATTGACTGTATTACTTCCTGTTATGATAACGGAATATGCACAACAATTCAACAATAAGGAGTATGTAAGAAATATTATAAAAAAATACTTCCAGACATTTGATAATAAAACTATTGAAATATTTATCCGCAAACAAACACCATTAATAAAAGCTGTACAATGGTGGGGGTTAATAGTTGGTTTTTTAATTGGATGTTTTCAAGTTTTATTTTTATACTTCATTTTATCGGTACAATAGGGCATTTCATCGGTAACTACATTGAACATAATCCATTTAAATTTGTCTTATTACCGTTTATATATACTTAGCACATTTTATATAAAAACTCAACAGAAATTTGCAATTGAAATTTACAAACACCATGAGGAAAATTACATTAACCCTTAGCTTAATTTTAATAGTTATAACTGCTTTTAGCCAATTTCCGGCAGGAAGACCAGGAATGGGAAGAGCCGGTGGACAAAACATAAATATTGGGCACTTTTATGGGAAATTAGTAGATGCTAAAACCAATAAACCGGTAGCAGATGCCACTGTTCAATTAATTGGGAACAAGTTTGATACAGCTACAAAAAAAATGAAAGAAGTTATTTTGGCAACTGTACTTGCAAAACCAAATGGAGATTTCAGTCTTGAAAACCTTCCTGTTTTTGGCACATTTAAACTTTCAGCAACTGCTATTGGGTATAAAGCACTTGCCCAAAACCTAACTTTCGGTATTAAATTCCCATCTGGTGGTGCTGCACAAGACCCCAACTTTATGCAACAAATGTTAAATATGGTTGACAAAGATTTGGGTAACTTAAAAATGGAGGCTGAATCAAACGATTTAGGAAATGTAACTGTATCGGCTCCAATTAAACAGCAATTTGAAATGGGCATTGATCGTAAAATATTTAATGTAGATAAAAATTTAGAAAGCACCGGACAAACTGCAACTGAAGTAATGAAAAATATTCCTTCAGTGAATGTTGATATTGATGGGAATGTTACCCTTCGAAATGCTACACCTACCATTTTTATCGATGACAGACCAACAACTCTTACTTTAGATCAAATTCCAGCAGATA
>JAGWPI010000050.1 GCA_028877005.1 Bacteroidota bacterium
TAATATTGTTTTCGGAAAATGCAATATCATATATCAAACCCAAATCAACTATATTAATGAATAGTTCTGGATCAATTACCTGATATAATGCCTGCAATATTTTTGATTTTTCAGTATAAAATTGATCATTTATCGAAATTGTAATCATAATTTTTTTGTTTTATGTAATAAAATCGTGAATACATTCCACACAAATACAATAGCCATCAATAACCAAAGAATACTACCCGCCAACATCAAAATTTTTTCATTTAGCAATAGTCCGGCGCATAGCATTACCAGTGCAGCGATAAAAAAATAAAAATTTAGTTTTACAAAATTTTCATGATACAAATGTTTCGGCAATGGAACCTTTACTTTCCCATTCAAAGCTTTATAATGATCGTTCCATACAATAAACGGTAATGTTTTAAATGTTTGGCCTAAAATAATACCCGATAACCAACCCATTAAAATAAGTAACCCATATAATTGAATGTATGGCATACCCCAACCATGCATCAAAAAAGGGAGCAGAATTAGCGCTAGAAAAAGAAATAGAAATGAAAGTAAAGTAAACCGCATTTGAAAATCGAGTGGCTTTCGCACCCTACTTTTATAAGTAGCTACAATATAAAATAACCAGCATAAAATGCCTGCAACAACCAATATGTAACTTATCCAAATGAAACCATTCCATAAACCCAGTAGGGCTGCAATAATTAAAACAAGCAATCCGGCATTTTGAAACCAAAATGCATTTTGCAAAAAACCATTGGGCTTATTTCTGCTCAATAAAAACATGGGTACTAGTTTAGAAGATACACCGGTAATTAATTGTAAAAAAAAGCCAGCAAATCCGATATGCGCATGCATGGCAATCAATTTATACTGACTTGAATTAAAAATTGGAAATACTAAATGGATGGCCAATAATAATCCGAAAATAGTGGTAACCAATAACCAAAAAGCAGCACTTACAACAAAACATTTTTGAATAGAATGCTTATTGCATGTTTTAGCAGTACCCGTTACATTAATTGCATATAAAATTGCAGCTATTACAACCAATGAGCCGCCGGTAATCATCCCAATACCGGTTAAAAAAAACCAAAAGGAAATGATAAGAATGATAACGCCGGGTAATAAAAACAAAAATGACAATAATGCCAGCACGTTACTAAATAAATTTCTTTCGCAGATTACAGGCAGTAACTGATACGAAGCGCCAAAAATTATCATTGTAACCCATCCCAATGTTGTGGCATGAACATATGCCAGAATATGCGGATGTAAAAACTGTACAATAACAATTTGATGAGAAAAAAAAAGCATGGCTGATAAGGTTAAAAAAAACAAACTCCCTACAGCATAAAATGGTAATACTGCATAACCTTTGGGTGCTTTAGCAATATTAATATCGGCCATAATTTTATTTTTTATGAATTAACATATTCACCTCTGTATCACTAATGCTGTGAATATGCACTATCCAGGATTGATTGGCCAGTGACTCCAGCAAATACACAGGAATTCGCTTGTGATGTACCAATAAAATTTCATCATACTTTAATTGTTCTAATTGAGAAAGTATTGCTTCCATTGGGCCAGGCATAGGTATTAAACGCACATCAATGGTAACAATTTTATTAGTATTGTATTTATTAATTATTTGTTCAAAAGAATGATTATCTTCTATGAAAACAAATTCTTGTTGGGTTGCTGCAACATCTTTTTGTTTATCTACCATCAGAAAATAAGTATGATATTCTGTATCAGATATAGTTTCGGTAAAAGACAAAGCCTGATCTTTTTCTAATAAACGGATGAGAGGTACCGGAATAAATGAATTAATAATACAGAGAATGCATTGCGGTGCCATACCTTTTAAACGTTGCACAATTTCTTTTAAAGGATCGTTACCTGATTCTAGCATTGGCCGTACATCAAAAAAATGAATCTGCTCAATGGGTGTATGGATTAACCACTGGGGTTTTTCAACAGTGCTATTATTTACAAGCACATCAGTTGTTGATTCTTCAAAAACAAATCCGAGTGGTTGCAATGCATTTTTAAAATCGTCAATGGTACAACCGCCCATTTTAGCAGCCTCAGCAATAGTAACTCTGGATGCCATTATTTTTCGCATCAATGGATTTCTTAATTTTTCCAAAGGCTTTGCCAAACTGGCAATCACTTGGATTGCTGCTTTATTTTCTTGCAGAATCTTTGAAATTTTTGTATGTGAATCGATGGTATTCATAAATAATTTTTATACACAGTTTGTTAGGAACTATCATTTCTCCTTCAGCCAGAAAACATCTGCATAATCAACTTCTGAATGTGCATTATGGACAAAAGCAATTTAATGTTTGCATTTACCCTGTAAGTTTCATTCATTTATCGTTCATTTAAAGGAAATAAAATCCTTTCTTCAAATCGGGTATATTGTTCAATCATTCCAACAAGACTTTTGATATTTTGAAATGATGTTTTTATTGTACTTAAACATTGTTCATTTTGCATTTCAAAATTTTATGGTGTTGATAAGCAAACTTAATTTCAGGCATTAAAACATAACTAACCAATGTAACTTCATCTTCACTAAAATGAAGTTTAAGATGGGTTTTCCAGAAATAATCAAAATACTTTGCAAGACATTCAACTGAAGTTTGATTATTTATACACTCTTTTAATTTACAGCAAAACAAAAGAGCAAAGTGATTCCTTATAGAAAATTTTACTAAATTCTTTTTCGTTGAATAGATTTATTTGTCATATAGCATCACTTTCAAAGGTTGAATAAATTAAGCTTGTTCTAATGCCAATGCTTTTGGAAAAAGAATATTATTTTCTAAATGAATATGTAATAGTAAATCAGACTCAAATTCCTTCATTTTATCAAACAAATATGCATAGCTGTTGCAGGCATCTTCGGGAAGTGAATACTCATTGGTTAATTTTCTAAAAAATTTTAAATCTTCACCGGACAATTCATGTTCTGTAATCATCATTTTTATGGCTGCAGAAATTAAACCATCGGAAATGGTTACATTTTGATGATCTCTTTTTTTCTGAACCAATAATTTAATTTGAGGAAATAAAATTTTCTCTTCCTTTATCATGTGGTTATTCATATCACTTAAAAAAGCATATGTTTTTTGAGAAAGTTCAAACAATTCAGGATGATTAGTACCATGGTGTTGGGCAACTTTATCGGCTAACTGGTTTATAATAGCGGATGCATCTTTTACATAATGGTGATGCACTTGTACAATATAATCGGTCAAAAAATCAATTTCCCAGCTATTAAAATCCTGCGATGTTTTTTGGATTTGATTTTCAACGGCCTCTAAAGCCGCTTTTACATCTGCTTCAGCTACACCAGCCTCGGCAGCAGCTTCCTGAATTGTTTTATTTCCACCACAACAAAAATCAATTCCCATTTTTTTAAATATTTCTGCTTTACGCAGGTCTTTTGCTGCAATAGCGCCTACGGTATTTGATGGCGTAGCAGCAGGCATTTTGGCTATTTTAACTTGCCACCATTGTGGCCCGGCTTCCAAATAATCCCATGTAAAAATATTACCTCTTTCCCCTAATAACTGATAATAGAGTGGTTTGGGATCATGATCATTTAAAATTAAAAACGCCTCTCCTGCATTGAGTGCATCAAAATGTTGAAAAATGGTGGGATGTTTTAACTTGGGTGGTATTTGCGTTACATCTAAAGTTTGAATAGTACTCATAGTTGTATTTTTAAAAATGAATAATTATACATGTTTTAAAAGAAAAAACTGAATGGAGAAATAAATCAATAAACTAATTTTAATGCACTCAGCACCAATGAAATAAATATGAAGTGATGAAGCGGGTAAACTATTTCCCGCAATAATAGCAGAAGCCCTTTTATCTAATTTTGGCAATAACCAAAAAGTTTCTAAAACTAAAATAACCAGCACAACAACAAAAGTGAACCACAGGTCTATTATAGCATGTAAATTATTTTTGTTTAATGCAACAAACTGATAAATGAATACAACGGCAATAATGAAAGCCAGCACCCATTCCACTTTATTAAGTGCGCTAAAAACCAATCGTCCAATCCCTAAACCAATAGGAAGTGTTACCATAGGGGCCTTAAATTTAATCCAGGCCTCCATAAAACTGATGGCGCTGGTAAAACCAATCCAAATCAGTGCAGCAGATACCATTATATAATTTAATTTAGTCATTTTAATTACTTTATCTGTTTCAATATCGAATTTGCGTAATGCATACATTTCTGTAACACTACCTTAAAGGCTTTAATGTGTTTTTAGATAGATAATTGATCTTGCTTTCAAACATAACAGCCATTTTACCTGCCCGCCACTTAGCTTCGTCTGCTTTTATTCCTTCAAAATGAGTATCAATAGTTTCAATAAATATTGCTATCCAATACTCAAAATGTTCGTGCTGCACAGGCAGGTTGGCATGCGGTAAAAATGGTACACCGGAATAAGTATTTGCATCCAAAAGAATTGTTTCCCAAAAGCAATACATTTTTTCTAAATGTTCGGGCCAATGGTTTTGAATAACATTGTTAAAAATGGGTGCCAATAGTTCATTTTTTTGAACTTTATCGTAAAAACTATTTACTAAAACTTGAATATCCTGCAATGTTGCTATGTCTTTTTTGGTGTGCATTGTGTATTTATTAAAAGACCTTTTTATCTTTTATTATTGTAATTTTTTTTCGGTTTATTGACGAATTGTTAAATAACGTGCTAAATAAAATATTGCCCATGCAATAAATGAAATAGTGATTACCCATACCCATGATGGTATACTTTTGGGAGATTCGCTGCCCACAATTAAAAATTCTTGTTGATTTCCTTTTCCATATGCATTTATCATTAAGGGTAAAATACCATCTACTACTGCATTTTCCTTAATTCCTTCTACTTCAATAGCAGGGCCATTCCTTACAACAAAGGGAATAACTCGTATACCCTCTTTACCGGATGGATCTTTACTTACAATACGAAGTATGTGATTCCCATCGACCAGTTTTCTGGTATCCAGTTCAAACCGTACAGGCGATTCAAAAGTTGCAATGGGATGCACATCATCATCAAGAAATACCGTAATAGTGCTTTTATCGTTCATGAATCATGTGTTTAAAATGATATAA
>JAGWPI010000051.1 GCA_028877005.1 Bacteroidota bacterium
AAAAAGAACAACCGGCTTTAATTGTAGCACCGGTTAGATTTATTTATTACCCAACACTTTTAGGTATTTTTCAGTATGTAGATTTTTTGAGTTTACAGGGAATTACAGCAGCTTCTGTTTCGGCAGGAGTTCATAGCATGTGTAATGGGGCCAATTTAGCTTATAGAAAATCGGCTTTTATGGCAGTAAATGGCTTTACAGGAATTAATCATATTGCCAGTGGTGATGATATGCTGTTAATGAATAAAATTAAGCAAGCTTATCCGAATAAAATTAGTTACTTATTTCATCCTAACGCTATAGTATTGACGCAACCTGTTTTTACTTGGAGCGATTTATTACATCAGCGAATTAGATGGGCCAGCAAAGCTGATAAATACGATGATAAAAGTATATTTTGGGTATTATTATTAGTATATGTGTACAACCTTTTATTATTTATATTGCCTTTTATAGCGATATTTAAATGGCCTATTTTGTTATACTGGATTCTACTATTAACCATCAAAACTTTGGTTGAGCTTAGCTTTATGAAACCCGTTAGTAGTTTTTTCGGTGAAAATCATTTAAAGTGGTTTACCATATTGCAACCCATTCACATAACCTATACAGTAATAGTTGGTTGGTTAGGTAAATTTGGGCACTACCAATGGAAAGGGAGAAAAGTAGTTTAAGCCTTCTTCAATTTATATTGCTTTTTTTCCGGAAAACCAACATAAAGCAACAAACAAATAAAAGTGAGCAAAATAAAAGGTAATAACACCATATTTTTAATTATATGTAACATCAATTAAAAATTTATCATTCAATAATTAATTTGCTTAAAAAGTCAATACAACTATGTCAGACTTAAAAGTATTGCTATCGTTTAACTACTAATTTTATTTCTTATAAATTTCTAATAGATTTTTATCATTGCCTATTTCATTCGGCAAACACATACAATTTTTCGGCAAACTAATTTTGCACCAACTACTTTCATCCAAAAAATGAGTATTGCAAGTGTATGAATAAACAAACAAGCACACAGAAAAGCAATTGATAGTGTATAATTTTCAGAAAAATTATTACATAATTGGCAGAATATGCCCATTTTATGAATGGTGAGCTATTGATTGTTTCTCAATAGTTAATTGATGCGTTAACACTATTAGCATGCCAATAGAAAGCCAAAAAATACTCCCAATTTTATCAGTTTCAATCAAATCACTTAAAAAATTTACGGTACCTACCATAGCAATAATTGCACCTGTTGTTAAGGCAATTACGGCATAAAACCGGCTTTGTAACTGATGAAATAAGTATTGAGCATACCCTAACATTGCAAAAAATAAAAGTAAAAAAATTACCAAACCCGGTAATCCCTGCTCTAATGATGTTAATAAAAAATAATTATGAACAGAAGAATGATCGGGATTACTACTTACCCATGTTTTAAAACCGCTATTGGTATAAGCTTTATAATTATCATAAAAATTATTCGGACCAAACCCTACAATTGGTTTATCCAAAACCATATTTACACCTGCCACCCAACGGTAAATACGCTCGGCATTCGACACATCTTTCAAAGTAACCGTTGCAACTAAATGATCTTTAAAATTAGTGTGAAAAATAGTTTGTTGAAAATCAGGCTCTAGTTTTAAGTACTTGTTTTGTTGCACTAATCCCAATGCAAAAACAAGCGTTAATAAAAAACCACCCAACATTATTTGCCAAAGCCATTTTTTATAAAGAATAAATGCTACTATTATACCTACTAACATTGCCAACCATGCACCTCTGGAATAAGACAACCCTAACCCAATAAAGCATACCAACATAATACCTTTTAACCAAGTTTTAGAGTTGCGCTTATTGGGTGTTAATACCAACATGGCTGCTATAATGGCCATAATGCAAACCAACATAGCAGAATAATTAACATGATTTCGAAAAAATGGTGAAAAAATTTTTTTAATCCCTTCAAATGAAAACTGATAAAATGCATGACGTATTATGGCCTGAACAAGCACAAAAAACATGGGAATAATTAAACAAAGCGCCATCATTCTTACATCTTTTTGTGTGCGAATTAAAATAGTTGGCATTAACACAAAAGGAAGAATGAACCAACTTTTAGCTAAAAGAAATTTGATGGAAAGTATAGGATTTACAGAAAAAATACAGGTTACAGCTATCCAACATATATGTAATATTACCAAAAAAAACAAAGGATGTTTCCACACATATATAGGAATAATTTGCGGTTGTATTAGCCATTTAAAAAACAATATACTACTAATCAAAAGCATGATTACTTCATCGGGAAAGTTAAGAGATAAAGTTGATGTAACCTGCCATTCTGTTGATAGAGGCAGCGTTAATAAGAGCAACCAAAATAAAAAATCTGTATGCTGCACTATACCCTTAATGATAAGGGGAATCAATACCCAAACAAAAGGGAAAAGCCAAATTAATGGTTGCTGAAATATAATACCAACTACTATAGCAACCAGCCAAATGATGACGGAAAAAATAAAAGAATTTTTATGTAGCCAAAATGGTATTTGCATTACTTACTTCTATTACCAAAATAAATTAGTACAACAACTGCAGCAAAAACAAAACTAATAATGGCAACTGCAATTAGCACAAACAAGGGTTTAGGTGTATCCGGCTGTATGGAAGGAACGGCATTTTCTACCACATATAACCCTGGTGCAACATTTTGAATAGCCATAATAATATTGGCTTGTTTTTTTTGGTATTCTGCTAATAGCTGTAAACTCTGCGTTAAAGTAGCTTTCAAAACAACTTCATTAGCTTGGTTAGGTAATAATAGTTGTTGGTTAATATCAATAATTTTTTGTTGTTGAATGTTGATTTGGTTTTGCAAATTGTGCAGCGAATTTTGGTAGTTATGTAACCAAATATTTTCTTCACTTTGTTTTAATAACACTACAGCTGCATTTGCTATGGCAGCCGCTAATAATGGACTTTTATCCCAAGCACTAATAGATAACTGATTGTTTTCTGTTTTTTTAAATTGTAAATTTTTTTTTAATTTCTTCATTGCTTGTAAACGACCCAACTCCTTATTACTAACGTCTATGGAATAATTATTAACCAAATGAAAGCTATCGGTGAGTTGAAAATAAAGTGTATCTAAACGAGTCATCCCATATAGTAAATCCAAATCATCACCATTACCAATATAGTTATAAAGCCTTTGTAAATGATCATATGCAAGCCTTTCCTTATCTGCTAATTCAGGATTAGAAGGCAAAACATAAGCGGTAGACTTATAATATCTGGGAACAAAAAATAGTGTGATGGCAGCAGCAATAAGAGCCATTACCACTATTCCTATTATTTTTTTTCGATGTAATTGTAATATGTGCAACACATCAATAACATTCAAGTTTGTAGGCATAGCAAATAAGTTAAGCTAATAATGTTGAAAAGAAAGGCTTATTGATCTACTACTACATTTCTGCTAAAACTTTCTTCTAATGATATAAAAGTTTCTGTTCGTTCTATACCCTTAATATTTTGCAGTTTATCGTGTAATACAAAACGAAGTTGTTGAATATCTTTTGTTACAATTTCGGCGAACATGCTGTAATTACCTGTAGTATAATTTAGACGAACAATTTCCGGTATAGATTTTAATTCACTGGCAACAGTATCATATAAAGAGCTTTTTTCTAAATAAATACCAATAAAAGCAATAACATCATACCCTAAAGCTTTTAAATCTACCGCCAGTTTGCGGCCTTTAACAATTTTTTGTTCTTCTAGTTTTTTAATTCTAACATGAATGGTACCACCCGATACATACAATTGTTTACCTAAATCGGCATAGGAAATTTCAGCATCTTCCATCATAGCCTGAATAATTTGCAGGTCTAGTTTGTCAAGATTTAATTTAATGCTCATATTGCAGTTGGTTTTTAAATAAATTCAATTAAAAGTTAAAAATAATAAACAATTTCTAAATTTTTAAAAATAATGTTGATTTATTTTTAAATAATGGCGGCTTTTATTTAATATTGTGCTGTCAAAACGAATAGTTCTTTATACTGTGGGGTGATGAAACTTTTGGCAGACATGCCCTCTCGTCTCGGGGGTGAGGACAAAAGGATAAACGTAGCATAGAGCCTTTCGCAAGAAAGACCGGGGTTGACCACCGGACTTTGTGTTACAGCTAACTTCCTCGTGTAGGTTCGACTCCTACCCCTACAGCTCTCTCTAATTCTCATGTGCATTTGGGCCTTCGGAGTTTTTACTTTGAAGGCTTTTTTTTGCTCTGTTTTACTATATCCTTCTTATTTTATGTCTGCTTGGCTTTTTACCCGCAATGCTTCATAGACAAACATACATGCTTTTGCTAAACTGTGGTCAAAATTTTCTATTTGTTGAAAAGCTGGCACTTTAAAAGGATCCAAGGCACTTCCATTTTCTATGTGCAACCTATGTAATAAATGATCAAAAATGGCTAATCCATTCGTTTCTAAATCTTCGTAACAAATGTATATGCAATTAGGCTCATTCAATAATAGAATTTTTTCATAATAATTTTTCCAGCATTGCAACCAGTAGTTAATTTCAAACATAGATAATTTTTTCAATAAATCCCATTCGTCCTGATTAAAAATAAAAGGTTTATGTCCCAAACCAAATTCAAAATGCCCTAGCCAATTCATGTATTTTAATACAAAGGGATTACTTTTTTGTAAGGATGAAAAAAGCATGTGCTGCTTTAATAATGAATTGGCGTGTTGTAAAGGGTGCCTAAATGGAATAATAAAAGTTGCATCGGGCATTTGTTGCAACAAATGTGGAAACCGTAATATGTTATTATTATTTTTAGATAAGTAACGAAGTTTCTTATTGGAATTATCTGCACTTGCAATTGTATGTTTCATAAAAAGCTGAAACTTTTGCATTATTTCATTGGAAGGAACGTGTGGTACAATAAAGTTTTTTTTTATGTATGTATCCCCACAAAAGCATTTCCAAAATATCTCTTCAAATGCTTCCGGGCTATCAAAATTTACCATTATTCCATCAGCATGAGCACGTTCATTTTCTATTTTTTCACTTGTATTGCTTTTTTTTATCTTATGCCAAATACCCGGCATTAAAACAAAAGGCATGTCATTATAAGTAAGGCACCTAAATTTGCCTGTTTCATATAACTTACGCATTATTATTGTAGTTCCACTTCGTGCTAATCCGCTAACAAATACCGGCTCCGAATTAGTTACTGATTTGTTTTTTTGGAAAGCGGTTTCCAAATCAAAACTTAATTCAATAACACTTTTGTTGCTTAAAGCTAAATGGTGTAAGATTTTTGATAACAATGAATAGTCAAATTCGCTCATACATTTTCTTCACAATAAAATAAAATATAAATGTAATAACAGATAGCCAAAACGCTTGCCAAGAAAGGAGATAATTAAATAAATATTTGCTACCTTTATATATAAATCCAATGGCAAACAAACTGAGCAAAAATAAACCTATAACCCCAACAAGTAAAGCTAATAAATACAAACTGTTTTTAAACAGTCGAGCAGAATAACCCAGAATGAATTTTTGTTTATAAAAATCTGAAACTTGTTGATATTGAAAAAAGGGCTTGTATAATTGTTGGTAACATTTTAATGACCCTTTTACATATTTTTGAAAAGGAAGTAAATCAATTGCTATAAACAGCAATAAAAACATACCAATAAAAATAATTTTTGTCATTATACACTTTGTTCATCTTCAACTTCATTAATTGGTTTTTTCTTTAATTTTTTCAAAAACCGTTTCACAGGATACCATATAATGGCAAATATTGCCATAAAAAACGAAATTAGTATTCCAAATACTACTGATAGTACTCCACCATCCATTCCAGGACCTATATAATTCAACATATATATATGTTTTAATTTTCTTTAAAATCAAATTTCCCCTTTCCTGTTTTCAACAAATACCTACTCCATGATAAAATGCTAATATGTTCAGCATCAACTGGGCTTTTATATTCCCAAATTACATGATTGGTTGATACCCTAAATGCTCTACCAAAATTAGATTCCTCAATAAAAGCATCCCCATCACGCAATATTTTTACCCTACCCTCTGTTACGGTTGCAATTTTTTTTAGCTGCAAAACTTTGGAAAATGGTTTTGTAATAGAATCATTTGCAAAATTATATATATACACCTGATTTGCATATTTGAATAATTTTTCACCTCCTAACGCAAAATTTCGCACTATGTTATTTCCAAATATACTAATGTGTGAACTATCTATAAAATCGGGACAATGTTGATTTAACCAAGGGCCTGTTTTTAACCATAATATTTTGTGGGTAGAAGGCCGATATAAAAATATAGTACTTTTATGCCGTAAGCTTACTAGCAAATCGCCTTTTTGCCAATATTTGGTACTATATAAAGCAGGCATCACCTCATTTAAATGCAAAGGATCTTCTTCTATAATTCCTGTACCCAATAGCAACCCTCTAT
>JAGWPI010000052.1 GCA_028877005.1 Bacteroidota bacterium
ATGCTAATACTACATTTATTTGTGTGTGTTTTAATTTTAAAAGGGCATCTAATGACTCGCATTGGGTTTTGGTTCTTGGGAAGCCATCAAATAAAAAACCTTTGGCATCAGGATGCTGTTCTAATGCCGAACTAATCATGCCTACTACAACTTCATCCGGTACTAATTGACCTTTATCCATTAAGTTTTTGGCTTCTAAACCTAAAGGGGTTTGTGCTGCAATTTCACTGCGTAGTAAATCGCCGGTGCTTAAGTGTTTTAATTGATATTTAGCTACTAATTTTTCACTTTGTGTACCTTTTCCACTTCCGGGAGGGCCAAACAGAATAATATTAAACATAGCCACACGCGCTTTAAATGAGGAACAAATATAAGTGTTGCAATTTACATTTCCTTAACAAATGAACAAACTATTGCAGTAGCTGTTAAATATTTGGTTGTAAAATTATTTTTAAAACCATTTGTCACTTGTTTGCGTAAGTTTAGTATACTTTTAATGGACAATTTCTTCAGTATAAAAATATATTAATAAAACAACTAAATATGTCAAAAAATATATATAAAATATACACGGTATTATTACTACTTTTTGTAAGTAGTTGTTACAGTCAACCTTCATCTAAAACAAAACATATGGATAATACTCCCAATCAAGAATCAGCAAAAGCAAGCACCGATAGCAATGCTGTTATAAAAACCGATGCAGAATGGAAAAAAATTCTATCTCCCGAGGTGTATTATATAGCCAGAGAAAAAGGAACTGAACGACCTTTTACTAGCAAATTTGAAACGTTTAAGGAGGTAGGTACTTACTATTGTGCTGTTTGTGGCAACCCTTTATTTAAAAGTGATACAAAGTTTGAAAGTGGATGTGGATGGCCAAGTTTTTATGAACCCATCAGCAAAAATTCTGTTATTTATTTACCCGATAATAGTTATGGTATGAAGCGGACAGAGGTAGAATGTGGTCGGTGTAAATCACATCTGGGGCATGTATTTGAAGACGGTCCGCCACCTACCGGATTGCGCTATTGTATTAATGGTGTTGTGTTAGATTTTAAAAAGGCACAAGCTGCTGAAGAAAAATATAATAATAGGCATTAACAGTACATTTTACTATTTTATTTCAACGACTCCTAATATTGGAGTCGTTTTTTTATGAGTTTACGAATCTAATTCTTTAGTTTTGCTAACGAGTGTAAGTTTTTTAATATTAAAATGGGAGAAATAATGAAAGTTAGTAAGCTGGCAGAGAGTTTGATAGGAAGTGAAATTGTGAAGTTGGGTAATACCATTACTGAGCGTATAAAAAAGGGTGAAAAAATTTATAATTATACCATTGGTGATTTTGACTCCTCTGTATTTCCTATACCTGCTTTACTTGAACAATATATTGTTGAAGCCTATCAAAAAAAGTATACTAATTATCCACCTGCAGATGGAATTGCCTTATTGCGAAAGTCTGTAGCAGCTTTTTTGGCACAAAGAGAAGGCTTGGTATATGCCGATAATGAAATTCAAATTGCATCAGGTGGACGACCATTAATTTATGCTTTATTTGAAACCTTAATAGATCCTGACGATAAAGTGATTTATGGGGTACCTTCTTGGAACAATAATCATTACGTGCATTTAACACAGGGGCAGCATTGCACTGTTGTATGTACACCGGAAAATAATTTTATGCCTACGGCAGAAGATATTGCACCACACATCAAGGGGGCTACGTTACTATGCTTGTGTACTCCACAAAATCCTACCGGTACCACTTTATCAAAGGAAGCACTACAAAAAATTTGTGATATGGTATTGGAGGAAAATGACAGTAGACCCGCTGATGCAAAAAAGTTATATGTAATGTTCGATCAAATGTATTGGACGCTTACCTATGGCAATATACAGCATTATAACCCTATATCCATTAGACCTTCTATGCGTGAATATACCATATTTATAGATGGCATTTCAAAAGCTTTTGCTGCAACCGGTGTTAGGGTGGGTTGGGCATGTGGACCGGCTCCCATTATTGCAAAAATGAAAGCCATTTTAAGTCATTTAGGTGCATGGGCGCCAATGGCTGAACAACAAGCCGTTGCAAAATATTTAGGTGAAACTACAGCTATAGATGAATATTTACAAAATTTTAAAAAAGCACTTGCTTTTAGGTTAAATACAATTTACAAGGGCATTAAGCTTTTGCAGCAAAAAGGATATGCCGTAGATGCCATTGCACCTCAAGCAGCTATTTATTTAACTGTGCAAATAAATTTAATTGGTAAAAAAACAATCGAAGGGGATTTGCTAGCCACTCAGGATGCGGTTACTGACTATATTTTATCTGAAGCTAAAATAGCTATTGTTCCTTTTTATGCATTTGGTGGTAATAGAGATAGTAGTTGGTATCGTTTAAGTGTAGGAACCTGTAAAGAAGAAGATATTGAACCCATGCTACTTGGGTTAGAACATGCATTAGCCAAATTGCACTAAACATGCTGCCAAAATGAGGTATGTATTTTTAAGTACTTTCATAACTTATAGCACGATTTTCAATTGCAACATTATTCAAATTTGTAGAATAGTAATAAGATAAAAGGCCTACTCAATATTTTGAATAAGCCTCTTAGGTTAATAAAAAAATATGTTAAAAATATTTTTAATTTTTATTGCAAACAAAAACAAATGGTTTGTACAACCTGTCTTTAATAGCTTGTTGCATTAAGTGTTGAGAACGGATAATTTTTGATCGATTAATGTCAATTAATTCATTGGCAATACAATAGTTTTTAAAACTTTCTGCCCTATGTAACAGAAGATTTAACTGCGCAATTTCATTGGCAAAATCGTCAGGTGCAAGAAATTCATTTTTTGAAAGCACTAAAAGATCTCTGCTGCCATTTTTCATATGTATTTAATTCATTTAGGGGGTTAAATGAAAATTTAAACAGGTTTATAAACAGGGCACATGCAATGTTTCTTATAATTAGATTTACCTAATATTCCGCAAGATGCTAATGCCATAATCATTAATAATAACAGAACTATTCGTATTTTGTTGCGCTGCTGAAACATAAATTATGTGTTTCCGTAAAAATAAAAATACGGTATAAATCGCTAATAAAATCATTAAAAAAAAATAATTCGGTGAAAATTAAAGCTAAAATTGTGTTAGTGGCTCCATTAGACTGGGGTTTAGGGCATACTACTCGCTGTATTCCTATTATTAATGCATTGATTTTCAACGAGTATGAGGTAATATTAGGTGCATCGGGTAAATCTGCCGCTTTATTTAAAAAAGAATTTCCGCAATTAACTATTTTGCCCTTACCAGCCTACCAAATTCACTATGCGAAGCGGAGGAGTTGGTTACCTTTTAAATTGTTTTTACAAGTACCCAAAATTGTGGGTGTTATTATACGTGAACATTGGCTATTAAAAAAGATAGTTCAGCAATATCAAATAGATTGGATAATTAGTGATAACCGTTTTGGATTATATCATACCCGCTTGCCTAGTACATTCATTACCCATCAATTATCCATTATGGCACCTTATGCATGGCTAAGAAAATGCTTGCAACTTGTCAATTATCATTTTATTAATCAATTCAATCATTGTTGGGTACCCGATATGGCTAATGAAGGGGGATTGGCAGGTAAACTTTCACATCCTGCAACATTACCAAAAACACCAGTACACTATATTGGACTATTATCTCGCTTCAACATTCATCAATGTTTGCAACAAACATATACTTATGATTACTGTTTTTTACTTTCCGGTCCCGAACCTCAGCGCACAATGTTAGAACAAATTGTTCTACAACAAATAGAGCAATTAAATGCACGAATTATTGTACTAAGAGGATTACCGGAACAAGCAATAAATATAACATCTAAACACACAATTCTTTCGCATTTACCCGGAGAGGAAATTAAAAAAATATTAATAAATAGTGAATATGTAATTGCACGCAGTGGTTACACCTCAATAATGGAATTATTATCCTTACAAAAAAAATGTTTTTTAATACCTACACCCGGACAGACTGAACAAGAATATTTGGCCAAAAGATTAACAGACATGAAAATTTGTTTTTCAATACAACAGCACGAGTTGGATTTTATAAAACAATTACCTGGTTTAGCGCAATTCCCTTTTTGTAGTTTCCATTCTGAAGTATTTTCAGTAGAAAAATTCCATTCTCTTTTAGAAAATATGTAATCCGGTAAATCCTAGAACTATCTTTGTAATATGTTTGGTAATCCTCAATGGAAGGCACATGCTGCTGTACTAACAACTAACTTGCTTTTTGGTATTAATTATGCTGCAGTAAAATATATTACACCTGCTTTTATATTGCCATTTGGTTTAAATTTTGCCAGGGTAATTACTGCCCTATTGTTGTTTTGGATATTGTTTTTTTTTAAGCCTCCAAAATCAGTTGGCATACAACGAAAACATTTGCCATTGTTTTTACTTTGTGGCATTACAGGTGTAACCATTAATCAATTATTTTTTATAAAAGGACTATCGCTTACTTCCTCTATTCATGCTTCATTATTGGCACTTGCCACCCCCATTTTTATTACATTTATAGCTGCGTGGTTGTTGAAGGAAAGATTATCATTCATAAAAATTGCAGGTTTGTTATTAGGTATCTCTGGTGCCATTATTTTAATAGCTATTAAACAAAATAGTGGTATTAAACAAGATAGTTTTTTGGGTGATATGTACATTTTAGTAAATGCTATTTCTTATGCATTTTATATGGTTTGGGTAAGACCATTAATGCAAGCATATAATGCATTACATGTAATGCGTTGGGTATTTACATTTGGTGCAATTTTTTTAATACCATTTTGCTGGAATGATTTTTTTAAAACCCAATGGCATATGTTTGGTTTATTTGAATGGATGGTTTTAGGCTTAATTTGTGTAGGTGCAACTTTTATTGCCTATTTATTTAATGTATATGGTATATCCGTTATTGGCGCATCTGCTACGGGTAGTTATATTTATACTCAACCTGTATTTGCTGCTATAATTGCTACATGGCTTTTGGGTGAGCAGTTCACACTTACAAAGCTAGTTGCCGGTTTGTGTATTTTTGCAGGTGTATTTTTGGTAAATACAAAAAAAAATCTATTTAATCTTTCGTCGGTGAATAGAAAAAAAGAAACTGTTTAGGGGCATCTTTAAAATTTTTCCAAGATTCGGTATCAATTTGAATACCAGCTACCCCGCAAGTAGGCATAGGCATTACCTCTCTGCTGAAATTGGAGCATTTATAGGCAAATTCTGTAATACCGGGATTGTGTGAGAAAATTGCAACAGATTGGAATGCATCATCTATTTTTTCGGTTACCTGAAAAAAAGTATCTAATTCTGCATCATACAATTCAGGTTTTTCAATAATTTTTGAATAAACTAATTTGTTTTTTTGTTGAAATGCTTCTAAAAAATAAGCAGCAGTTTGTAACGCTCTTACTGCTGTACTTGAAATAAAAGCATCTATGGAAATTTTTTCTGCTATTAGTTTTTCAGCCATTTCAATAGCCTCTGACTGCCCTTTTTTGTTTAATTCTCTTTCTAAATCGTTTAGTGTATCTAAACTGCTTTTGGCATGTCTAACAATAATTAATTGTTTCATGTGCTTAACTTTTATTTAATAGCCCCTTACATTTTTACCTTGCATATAATTCATAAAGGCTTTGTTGCAAACTTTGTTGCCACCGGGTGTGGGATAATTGCCGGTAAAATACCAATCGCCATTATTGGTTGGGCAAGATTCATGTAAATCTTCAATAGTTTGAAAAATTACCTCTACATGTAAATTTAATTCAGGAGGTGTAATTAATTCTGCAATTTCATCTGATATTTCATCAGTAGTAAATGGCTTGTACACCAGCCTTACCATGTTTTCACTATGCAGTTGGTTGTTACGTTCCATTTCTTGGCATGTTTGAAATAGTTTTTCCAAATCTGCCTCTGTACCCCGTTTTTTATGTAGTGATAAGGCTGCTTTAAAAGCAATAAAATCGCCCATTTTACTCATGTCAATTCCATAACAATCCGGATATCTAATTTGTGGTGCAGATGAAACTACAATAATTTTTTTGGGCATTAACCGAGCCAACATTCTAATAATACTTTCTTTTAATGTGGTTCCACGAACAATGCTATCATCAATTACTACTAAAGTGTCTTCGTTTTTTTTAACTGTGCCGTAAGTAATATCATACACATGTTGCACCATTTCATTTCTACTATTATCCTCTGTAATAAAGGTGCGGAGTTTAACATCTTTAATAGCAATTTTTTCTTGTCTTATTTTACGGTTAATCATTTCTTGTAATTTATCTTCCGTAAAATCATTACCCCAACTTAAAATGCGTTGAATTTTAATTTGATTCAAGTATTCTTCCATGCCTTTCACTAACCCATAAAATGCTACTTCAGCAGTGTTTGGAATGTATGAAAAAATGGTTTGTTTTAAGTTGTAATCTATGCGCTCTAATACTGTTTTACTTAAATGATGTCCTAATGCAATTCTTTCTCTGTAAATTTTTTCATCGCTACCGCGCGAAAAATAAATACGTTCAAATGAGCAGGCTCTTCTTTCTTTTGGCGGTAAAATTTCTTCAATGAAAAATTCGCCGAAATTATTTACAATTAAAGCATTGCCGGGCATTAGTTCTTTCACTTCATTTTCGCCTACATTAAAAGTAGTTCGAATAGCGGCTCTTTCACTAGCGGCAACTATAAATTCATCGTGTATAAAATAATATGCTGGCCTAATTCCATGTGCATCTCGCATCACAAAGCTATATCCGTTACCCGTTAATCCGCCAAACGTGTAACCGCCATCAAACAAAGGAGTAGCTTTTTTTAATACTTGTATGATAGAAGCTTGATTGGGATTGTTTTGATCTTCTTTTACCAAGAAATGATGCACAACTTCCATCATAGCAGCTAAATCACTTTGCTTTTGAAATTCGCCCGGTTCAATATTTAATAGTTGATACAGTTCTTCAGTATTTACTAAATTAAAATTGCCGGCTAAGGCTAAGTTCCTTCCCGGCAATAAATCTCTTTTGATAAAAGGATGACAAAATTCTGCATTATTTTTTCCTTGTGTGCCATATCTTAAGTGGCCTAGCATTAATTCTCCCAACATGGGTAAATGGCCTTTTAATAATTCGGGCTGTTGGGTAATATCTTTTTGGTATTTTTCTAATTCCTGAACCTCTAATCCAATTTTGTGAAAAATTTCTGCAATAGATTGTGGTACCGCACTGCGCATTCGGTTTAAATAAGCATAACCATTAGGTACATTTAATTTTACGGTGGCAATACCTGAACCATCTTGCCCACGGTTATGTTGTTTTTCCATTAACAGGTACAGCTTATTTAAGCCATAAAGGGCCGTTCCGTATTTTTCCAGATAAAATGATAGTGGTTTTCGTAGTCGGATGAATGCTAATCCGCATTCGTGTTTTATTTCGTCGCTCATGTATAGAGTATAAAAAGAAAGTGGCGAAGTTACAACTCCGCCACTTTATTCAAAGGTTAATTATAGGAAGTTACCGGTTCCGGATGTAAAATTTCGGCTAGCCATAAAAATTCTTTTACAAAATTGTCTATATTTTTTTGGAACGACTGATCTAATAATTCTCCTTCTGCACTAAATTTTTGATCTACAAATGGTGTTACCAATAAGTAGGGAGATGCCACACCAAATAATGCTGCTACCAATAACAATAATTGTTGTGCACTTCGCATACCACCTAATGCACCTGTTGAGGCGGTTACAATACCAAAAGCTTTGTGTGCCTGCTTGGGGAAATGATCTAATAAATTTTGTAAGGCTGCAGAGTAACTACCATTGTATTCGGGTGTTACTAAAATAAAAGCATCGGACGCAAACATGCGTTTGGCTAACGGTTGTAAGTGAGCGGGAGCTTGGGCTTCGGTACTAAAAACTTGTTGTAAGAGACCGATTTCCCAATCTTTCACATCTATTATTTGTATGTGGTGTGTAGTATGCTTTGTTAAGTAGTTTTTTAAAAAAATGGCTAAACGTTGGGTTACACTGTTGCTTCTAGGACTTCCTGCAATAATTTCAATATTCATAATGTTATTTTAATGTACATTCAACAGTAAATGTGTTGAAATGTTGCCACTAATATTTACTTTTTTTGAAAAAGCAGGATCTGCAGTTGCGCATATCCTGCTTTTTCAAGTAAAATAAGACTGTGTTATGCTTGCTTTGCTAATTCAATATTCATGTGTAATTTCACTTCATCGCTTACAACTATACCACCGGTTTCTGTTGTAGCACTCCAAGTTAAATTAAAATCTTTTCTATTTATTTTGCCTTCTACTTCAAATCCTAACTTGGTTTGTCCCCATGGGTCTACTATTTGACCACCATAGGTTACCTCTAAGGTTACCGGTTTGGTTACTTCTCTAATGCTTAGGTTACCGGTTAGTTGGTATTTTTCTTCGCTTAATTTTTTAATGCTAGTAGATTGGAATGTGAGTTTTGGATATTTATCTGCTGCAAAAAAATCATCACTTTTTAAATGTCCGTCTCTTTGTTCGTTACCTGTTGTAATGCTGTTTACCTGTGCTTCAAAATTTACTTTTGCATCAGAAAAATCTTCTTTTTCAGCTTCCATACTGCCTTCAAATTCTTTAAATTGTCCGGTTACGTTAGAAATCATTAGGTGTTTTACTTTGAAGGTTACTTCACTGTGTGCTGCATCAATTTTGTAGGTTGCCATTTTGTTTTTTTTGTGTGTTTTAAAAATTGTTTTTTATTTTAATTTGTTTCTTCAATTAATATACCCATTTTACCCATTTGGTAATCTTTAAATGATTGCAATATTTCTGTTTGGGTATTCATTACAAATGGTCCATGGGCTGCAATGGTTTCTTGCAAAGGTTCGCCACTGCCTACAAATGCTTGGATATCCTCTATAGCTTCTATGGTAAAATCATTACCTTTTTCTTGCAATAATGCCATGGTGTGTGCAGTAAGGGTTGTTTCTCCATTGTATAATAATGTACCGTTAAGTGTGTATAGGAGTGATTGATGGTTGGTTGGAATGGTAAAAGTATATTTCCCCCCCCTTTTCATAAAAATCATAAAAGTATTCACGGGAGTAAAAGTGGGTATGATGCCTTTTATACCCTCTAACTCTCCTGCAGGTATTAATATTTCGGTTAATTTGTCGGATGTTATAATGGAAGGAGTATCTTCTCTTTTGGCGGGATAATAATGGGGTTGATCCATTTTATGAGCAGCCGGTGTATTTATCCAAACTTGTAATAATTCCTGTACTCCACCTTTTTCAAAAATATCCAAAGGCATTCGTTCGCTATGTATAATGCCAATGCCGGCATGAATCCATTGTGTGCCTCCTGCATATACTATATGATTGTTGCCACGGCTATCTTGATGATGCACACCCCCTTTGTAAATAAAACTAATTGCAGAAAAACCACGATGTGGATGTGGCCCAACTCCTTGTAAATGAATGGGTATTTGCGCATCGGCTACTGCAATTCCGTGGTGGAATACTAAAAAGGGATCAAAAAATTGGCCATTATAAGGCAATAATTCTTGTACCTGAATAGTACCTACTTGAGTAGGTTTACCCGAAATAATTTGATGAATATTTTTTGTTGACATGGTCACTTATTTTTATGCAAGCATGGGTACTTCCATCAGCAATATTTGTGCACCTTCCATTATTTTTAATGGTATACTATCTGTTGCTGTAACCCCAATTGCATCTCTTTTGTTTAAAGTTATATTGTTAATAATGGCATTACCTTCAATCATAAATATGTATACACCATTGTTTGGATTGTTTAATTTATAGGTAATTGCAGTATTTTTAGAAAACTTACCCATACTAAACCAAGCATCCTGATTAATCCATAAGGCATCCGGGTTATTGGGCGCTACAATGGTTGCTAATTGATTGTTAAGGGTATTTTGATTGAGTGTAATTTGTTGATAGCGAGGTTGAATATTTTTTTCTTTTGGCATTACCCATATTTGTAAAAATTTAACCTGCCTATTTTGGTTTGCATTGGTTTCACTATGAATTATACCGCTACCAGCACTCATTATTTGTACATCATTTTCTTTGATAATAGCATCCCGTCCTGTATTGTCTTTGTGGTGTAAATCACCTGATAATGGTATGGAGATAATTTCCATATTACTGTGGGGGTGGGCCGAAAAACCCATACCAGCAGCTACAGTATCATCATTTAAAACCCTTAATGCACCAAAATGCATACGTTCCGGATTATAATAATCTGCAAAACTGAAGGTATGCCAGCTGTTTAACCAGCCATGTTGTGCATGACCTCTTGAAGCTGCTGTATGTAAAATGGTTTTCATGTTTTAATGCTTTAAATTTTGAATGTCCTTGTTTTGTTAATTATATGTATGTACATCTATCTACTTAAAAAATTTTTATACTTC
>JAGWPI010000001.1 GCA_028877005.1 Bacteroidota bacterium
ATACGAGGAATATCCCCCTCAATTCTTCTGGATTCTTCCCCACTTTGTGCCAGGGTTTCTCGCCGATCGTTGAAATTATTAAAGGCGGTGGCCACTTTGTTCCCAATTTCACCAAAATTACCATATAGTGTAAAAAACAGCGCCAGTATAACCACAGGAATGAATAGCGCTGTGAGTTGTATTTTACGAAAACTGCGCCATTCCGACAGAATCACCAAAGCCATTTCACCCACATACAGGTAGGTTACTCCCCGGGAGCCCGACATGAAACAGCCCACCAAACCCGCGCCCATGAGGCCCAATACCAGATTAGCCGAATAACCTTTTTTAAAAATATAGCCCACTAAAAACGGAACGGCAATCAACAAGGCCCCATAGCCGCCAATATAAGAGAAAGTGCCCGTTACCCGAACCGATTTACCCACTTGTGCAATATTGCCGCTTACTGCTTCTAAGTTGGCATACCGGTTAATAAAACTGGTAGCCGGCTGTTGGTACTGCACCATGCCCAATACCACTTCCGAAAAACAAATCAACAACATGGGCCAAATCCAGGTATCAATAACCAGGTCATCCCTATTCTGTAAATACAAGAATATAAAGAGCCAAAAATAGCTATGCACCAATATACCCAATAAACCATGGTAAATGGTGAGGTTTAAGGGATTAAAAGCTTCAGCCAGTAGAACGAGCAGATAAAGGGGAAAGGCGGTATTTAAAAACAAGCGACCAAAGGCTCGGCGACTGGTGAAAAAAAACAAGAAGGGCAATAATAATTGAACCCCAAAGATAGCATTGCCTACCCCTGCAGATGTAAATACCCATTTGCGCAATACCCCACTTAAGGTAGTAAAGAAAAAACAAAATAAAAAGGTTTGAATCAATCGGCGATTACCCATGGGGATATGTAATTGTACTACAAAAAGTTAGTGTAAAAAATGGCTAATAGTCTTTATTTAAAGTATTATTATATGTAGGCAATATAACACCTATGCCCAAGCCATTTTGATCGGGTCTGTCAATAATCTCTATTGTATTATTTAGTTGTTTTTTTAGTTCTTTCCAAAATTTCGGCACATCCCCCACCCACATGGGCGTTTCTTTACCGTAACGCAAAAAATCATCGGGAACAATATCATGAAAAGCGATACAAGTATTCGATGTAAACATGTCTTTGTATGCTTCAAAGTCGGCTCTTACACCTTCATACCAATGATCGCCATCTATAAAAACAATTCCCTTTTTATAAGTTCCAATTATTTTTTTTACTTTTTGAATGGTTACCATGCTATAGGAGCTGGCACTTATAGTATGTACTACTTTATTTGGCAAATAAAACTTTATTTGTTTTCTATTTTTTACATACAAATCAATCCCAATTACCACCTGAACGGAAGGAAAACAGGTAGCCAGAAATAGGTTATTGCCCCCATTTGCCGTTCCTATTTCAATCAATACTTCAGGTTCAAAATTTTCTCTTTTGATTAATTCTACAAATGATATAATTTCTTTTTTATTTTGATGAACACCCAATATTTGGTTGCACATTTCCCAATGGTCATTTCTATTTGATGTTGCGTATAACTGCTGTCTTAATAGATATTTATTCCTTGAAAAAACAAACAAAAATTGTTTTAATTTATCCTTTAAAATACTGATACATACGCGATTATTGGTTCCCTTATTACTCATGTTTTATTTTTTTAAATATACAATTAAATAATATATAATTTATTATAACTGTATTCTAATTATAGGTCAATATGTAGCCCGAACATTGGTAGCCATATTTTTTAAAAATAGATTGAACAGTTGCTATATCAATCGTTGCCAGATAATTAGTTGGCCCCCAATTTGATGTGTTTGAATTAGTGCATGAATTTTTTAATTGTACCCCCCACCAGCCTTTTTCTAAATGGAGCATTGTA
>JAGWPI010000053.1 GCA_028877005.1 Bacteroidota bacterium
GCTGCTGAAAGCAAAACTTATGCTGATGAATTAACAGGTATAGTGAATAGTTATGGGCTATCAATTACTGAACTATCTACCCATTTACAAGGGCAGTTAATAGCCGTGCATCCTGCTTATGATGCTTTGTTTGATGGGTTTGCACCCACAGAAGTGCATGGCAACAGCAAAGCTCGCACCGAATGGGCAACCCAACAATTACGTTATGCAGCTAAAGCTTCTCAAAACTTAGGACTAAGCGCCCATGCTACTTTTAGTGGTGCTCTGGCTTGGCCAATGATGTACCCTTGGCCACAACGACCTGCAGGTTTAATTGAAACTGCATTTACAGAAATGGCTAACCGCTGGTTGCCTATTTTACAATATTTTGATGAGTGTGATGTAGATGTTTGCTACGAAATTCACCCGGGTGAAGATTTACATGATGGCATTAGTTATGAAATGTTTTTAGATGCAGTTGAGCAACATCGACGTGCATGCCTTTTATATGACCCCTCACATTTATTACTGCAATGCTTAGATTATTTAACTTATATTGATCATTATCATGACCGAATTAGAGCATTTCATGTAAAGGATGCAGAGTTCAATCCAACCGGAAAACAAGGTGTGTATGGAGGTTTCCAAAATTGGGTAAATCGTGCCGGCAGGTTTAGGTCGCTAGGCGACGGTCAGGTAGATTTTAAATCTATTTTCAGCAAATTAGCAACTTACGATTACAAAGGATGGGCAGTATTAGAATGGGAATGTTGCATTAAAAGTGCCGAACAGGGCGCTAAAGAGGGTGCCCCTTTTATTCAAAACCATATTATTCCGGTTACACAAAAAGCGTTCGATGATTTTGCCGGAACCGGTGGTTCAGAAGATTTTAACCGTTCCTTATTGGGATTGAAATAACTTTGCACCATTATTTAAAAAAATTTTTTTTATGAAAAAAATGTCCATCGTAATTTGCATTGCTTTTTTGGCATATGCATGTGGTAACAGTAATCAAAATAGCAGCGACCAATCTGCTGCTTCAGGAACTTCAACACCGCAAACAGAAGCTGCTGCACCTGCTCCGGCAACTGCATCAACCGATTTATCTGATAATCCGGATTATAAAAAGGGATTGGCTTTGATTGCTAAAAATGATTGTTTAACCTGCCATAAGGTAGATGAAAAATTAATTGGGCCTGCTTATCGTGATGTAGCCAATAAATATACTGATAAGGATATTCCCATGTTGGCAGCAAAAATTATTAAAGGAGGTTCTGGCGTTTGGGGTCAAGTACCTATGACACCTCACCCCAATTTATCTGTAGCTGATGCAGAACAAATGGTTAAGTATATTTTATTGCTAAAAAAATCATAATACAATATCTTCATTTACCAACCAGGGAAATATACAGTGTATTTGGTAAAATAAACTTATAAATAAGTATATATGTTATACAAAAAAATTCTTATTACACTAAGTATAATAAGTGTACTGTATATTTCCTTTTCATTTACCCCTCTTCCTAATAAGAGGCCCACAACATGGCCAGATGATTGGATTCGTTTATTTGATGGCAAAACCTTTAATGGTTGGCATAGCTATGGTAAAACAACTGTGGGTAAAGCTTGGACAATTGAAAATGGAACAATTCATTTAAATGCTGCCGATAAAAAAAGCTATCAAACAGAAGGTGGTGGTGATTTAATAACCAATCAATCATACCGGAATTTTAATTTTAAAGTAGATTGGAAAATTGCAAGAGGTGGTAATAGTGGAATTTTATTTTTAGTACAAGATAATCCTGCTAAGTTCCATGAAACTTGGAATACCGGGTTAGAAATGCAGGTTTTAGATAATGATGGCCACCCCGACGGCAAAATTCATAAACATCGTGCCGGTGATTTATATGACTTAATTGCTTGTAGTAAAGAAACGGTTAAACCTGTTGGGGAATGGAATACAGCAGAAATTATTGTCAACCATAATCAGTTACAACTCATTTTAAATGAAACTGTGGTGGTAAAAACTACCCTTTGGGATACAAACTGGCAAAATATGATTGCCAATAGTAAATTTAAAAACATGCCCGGTTTTGGCATGTTTAAAGAAGGACATATTGCTCTCCAAGATCATGGTAATGATGTTTGGTTTAAAAATATTCAAATTAGGCCTTTACCTTAAACCATTACATTAGTTATTACATTATTATTGTAAAACCTTTTACAAGGGTTTCTTTTTTTAGAGCCTATTTTGCAGCAATGCTACTACGCAACAAGTGTATGATTAAACTTTTGATATGAATATTTTAAAAGATGATGCATATTTTATGCGTGAAGCGTTGAAACAGGCACAATTAGCTTTTGATGCAGATGAAGTACCTGTTGGGGCTATTATTGTACAACACAATGAAATTATAGCACGTGGATATAACCAAGTTGAATTATTGAAAGATGCTACAGCGCATGCAGAGATAATTGCTTTAACTTCAGCATTTGCTGCTTTGGGCTCGAAATATTTACCGGAAGCCACACTTTATGTTACCTTAGAACCTTGCTTAATGTGCGCCGGTGCATTGCATTGGAGTAAAATTGGGCGAATTGTGTATGGTGCATTGGATGAAAAGAATGGTTATACCCGTTATGTGTCACAACAATCCCCCTTTCATCCCAAAACAACACTTACCACAGGTGTTTTGGCAAATGAAGCTACTTTTTTAATGAAGGCATTTTTTAGAAATAAACGATAAAAGACGTTTAGTATAAATTGACTATTGGGGTAAAGCGAATTGAATAAAATGGTGTATTTAACTAAGCGTTAGGTAAAAAAAAGCCGTCAAAGTTGTTACTAAGACGGCTTTAAGATAAATACGGCAGCTACCTACTCTCCCAGGGACAAGGCCCAAGTACCATCGGCCATGA
>JAGWPI010000054.1 GCA_028877005.1 Bacteroidota bacterium
AGGTGAGCAAGTTCATGTAAAAGTGTAATGAGAAATTCAAACTTATTCAAATTTCCATTAATTGTAATTGCATGATTGCGATGTTGAGATGCGTGCCTATAGTTACCCAATACCGATTTTCGTTCTTTGGTAATAGTTAAATGCACTTTATAATGGTGCAAATAATCAGCAACCGGTTCAAAACAACCGTCGGGCAAAAATGCAGATAATGCTTGCATTGGATGTTGTGTGACAGGCATATTTAATGCTTATTTCCGTTTATTTTAGCAGCAATAGAAACTTCTAGAAAAGTATAAATTAAATATAGTACCATTCCTACAAAAATAGCATAAACACTTCTGCCGGGCCCGGCTAAAATCAAATACAAAATAGCAGCACCCCCTAACACAAACAGTTTTATTAAAGTTACCAGCATTACATTAGTTATAGAAGCCATAGGTGTTTTTTTATGTGCAGCTTGCATATGTAACGCAAGGCTTAAAATACTAATTACAAACAAAATGCAATTAGCAGCAAAAACCACCCATACATCTATGTGATTTGCATTCATTGATTTCCTAAAAAAAATCAACAAACTATTTACCAACACAAATAAAAAAAATAACGGCAGAATGCTTTTTGAAAATGATGAGGAGTTTTGTTGCATATTATTTTTTACTAGTGTCTTTAATAACTTTAATAATTAGGGCAATAATAATCAATAATGGCAATAACCACACTAAAATGGGAAATGATAATGAAATTTTTGAATCGAGCCACCAACCAACAAAAACAGCAATGCCAATAGCTACAATTAGTTCTCCGGTAAGTGCAGCATACTGTAATAATAATTTTTTATTATCTGGCAATCTACTCATTCTTTCATTAAATCAGGCTTAGGAATGGTTAAAGTAGTTGTATCTTTTTGAGTAGGCATATTACCGGATAATACTTTTTTTAAACTTTCCAAATATTGATCTTTATATTGAATAGATTTTTCCAACGAATCTGTACGCATTTGCAATATTTGCAACTCAGTTCGGCTTTCTCTTGAACCATATCCAGGAATATAATATTTTAGCGGCGTAAAAACAATTAGCGCAACTGTTAAACTAACCAATAAAACAAATGCAGTACTAAAAACAACATATACACTTAAACGCGATAACTTAAAAGTTACCAATTCCTCATAGGTGTCATCGTTAATTAAAACCAAGCGGTACTGGTTTCTAAGTCGTTTAAAAGTATTGGTTTCAAAAGTTTGTTTTGCCATACCACAAAATAAGGTTAAAGGTACATAAGAAGGCCAGTTTTGCCACATTTGTTAAAAAATAACTGTACTTTTAAATGGTTTAGATTTGTGTTGAATTATGCCTATGATGTTGAAGTATTTTTTGATGTGGTTATTACTGTTCCCTGCCTTGCTGCTGTTTCAGCCTAAGGTTTGGGCACAACCCAATACTACCATAAATTTAGATAAACAAAAACCCGCACAATACGAAGACAGATTATTACCATCTGAAAAAACCGGTGAAAAAAAAATAGGATTTGTAAAACGTACTTATCAGGATATGGTAAGTCATTACAACTATTTTTTTAATGCAAATAATAAGCTACAGCATATAATTGAAGTAGCCAAACAAATGCATACAGATGATTATAGTAAACTACTGCCATTTTATAATTACAATCTTTCTGTTACTGCTTTAGATAAACGAGATATTGATTCAATCATTTACAAATGCTACGCAGGTATATTATTACATGATTTACGGTCAGATTGGGTAGATGATTTTTATTTGTTACTTGGGAAAGCCTATTTATTAAGGCAAAATTTTGACTCAGCAGCTATTGTATTTCAATACATTAATTATATTTATGCTCCAAAAGATGATGGTTATGATATACCTATTGGTAGCAATGTAAGTAACCAACAAGGTATTTTTACTGTTGCAACCAATGAAAATAGAAATTTTCTAAAAAAAATAACTACAAAACCTACTACTCGCAATGACAGCTTTATTTGGCAAATAAGAAACTATATCGAAAGCAACCAATTGGATAAAGCAACCGGTTTAATTGCTATTTTAAAAGCAGACCCTTTTTTTCCTAAAAGGTTAGAAAAAGATTTGTATTTACAACAAGCCTATTTGTTTTATAAACAAAATAATTATGATAGTGCCGCAAGTTATTTAAGTAAATCTGTTTCAGAAGCAACAAATAAACAAGAACAAGCCAGATGGGAGTTCTTAACAGGTCAACTATATCAATTATCACATCATAATAAAGCAGCCATTCAAGCATTTGAAAAATCTATTCACCATACAATTGATCCATATTTAGAAGTATATGCAAGATTAAATATTGTTTCCCTTTCAGATACAGGCAGTGCCAAAGCTTCTTTACAAAACAATTTAAAACAACTGTATCAGTTAGCTAAGCGCGATAAATATGCTGATTATAGAGATATAATATATTATGCGGCTGCCACCCTCGAAATTAAACAACAACACTATAATGCCGGTATTAATAATTTAATGAAAAGCATTGCTGTTAGTGTAAACAATCCTGCACAAAAACAAAAAAGTATGCTTTTATTAGCATCAACCGCTTATAATAACCGGCAATATCCATTAGCCTCATTATATTATGATAGTATTCAAGTAAACCAAATTGATTCTTCATTGAAAAATGAAGTATCCACCCGAAAAAAGGCTTTAAAAATTATTGCAGATAATCTTGCATCATTGCATTTTCAAGATAGTTTATTACAGCTAAGCAACTTAAAAGAAGCAGATCGCTTGGCTGCTGTAAAAAAACTATATCGAAGACTTAGAAAAGAACAAGGCTTAGCAGATGAAAAAGATGATATTGATTTTGGTAGCACCTCAAATACTGTAAGCCCTACAAACAGTGGCCTATTTGGTAATTCTAATACTAACAATGCCAACGATTTTTACTTTGCCAACCCAACAATAAAAACACAAGGCTACAAAGAATTTAAGCAGAAATGGGGCAACAGACCTAATGTAGATAATTGGCAAAGGCAGTCTGCCATCAACAATAGTCTACAATTAAATAACAATCATGCCACCAACACTTCTAATGCTACTGCAGAAGCGGCTAAAAGTGCTAGTTCAAATACCTTAACTATAAAAGGTATGTTAGAAAACATACCCCTTACAGAAAAACAAATAGGCGATGCTCACAATACAATTATTAATGATTTATACACCAATGCGCAAACTTTTCAAAATAATTTAGAAAAATATCCCGACGCTATTGATGCTTATGAAACACTCATGAAACTATATCCTGAAAATAAATATGAAGAACCGGTTTTATTTAATTTAATATACTGTTACCAAAAAGTGGGTATGCTTGCAAAAGCAGATTCAGTAAGAAAAAAATTAATGTTCGCATTTCCCCAAGGTATTTATGCACAAAAAATAAAAAATCAGGGTAAGCCCACACTAAAAGATAAAGCTACTGCACAATATGAACATATTTATGATTTGTTTATTGAAGGAAATTTTAAACAAGCACTAGCAGAAAAAGCAGAAGCAGACAAAATTTTTGGAAAAACCTATTGGAGCCCTCAATTAATGTACATACAAGCAGTGTATGATGTAAAACAAAAAAATGATAGTATTGCTATTCAAACTTTAGAAAACTTAGTGCAGCAGTTTCCCCAATCACCCATGGTAGAAATGGCCAATACCCTTATTAGTGTAGTTAAAAGAAGAAAAGAAATAGAAAATTATTTAACTAACCTGGTTATTGAAAAAAATGAAGATAATGTAGTTGGCAATATTGATCTTCATCCCGCTACCCTAGTAAATGCACCTCTTAAAAAACCGGTTGACACTATTGCGAAACAAATAATCAAACAATTAGATACAACAGCATTGCTACCTATAACCAATCAACGGCCGGTTATTCAGGCTATAAACAATTATGCCTTTAACCCGTCCGATTCACAATATGTTGCAGTAATTTTATATAAAGTTGATCCTGTTTTTGCAAGTGAAGCAAGAAATGCATTTTACCGATTTAACTTAGAAAAATATTATGCATTAAGATTAAAAGTTACACATGAAAAACTAAACGACTCAACTGCACTTGTTTTAATTGGGCCTTTTGCCAATGCCGGTGATGCAGTAAATTATGTAGACAAAACCCGCCCTTTAGCCTCAGGTAGAATTATACCTTGGCTTAAACCCGATAAATATACTTTTAGCATGATTAGCCCTACAAACCTGCAACTATTATACACCAAAAAAAATATTGCTGATTATCTTCAGTTTATAAAAAATATATTACCCGATAAATTTTAACTACTTAGCAGGGTAACATCTGCTGTAGATGCTTAGTTTTACAACCTTAACCATTCCATGTTTATGTCGCGTTCAGTAAAAATATTTTGGAAAGCCTTTTTTATTGCAGTTGCTGCATTTATTTTATTTCTGTTGCTGTGTAATTGGGGGGTTTTTGGAAAAATGCCTTCTATTGAAGATATTCAAAATCCATCTGCTTCTTTATCCAGCCAAGTGTATGCGCAGGATGGAACATTAATGGGTAAATATTATTTAGAAGATAGGGTAAATGTAGATTTTAAAGATATTAGTCCCAATATTGTTCATGCATTAGTAGCTACGGAAGATCAACGTTTTTATGATCATAGTGGTATTGATTTTATATCGTTATTAAGAGCTATAAAAGGCTTAGGTCGCGATGGTGGTGCTAGTACCATAACCATGCAAACAGCCAAAAACCTATTTACAGAAAACTGGGGCACCCGCAACTTTTTATTGCGTGCCATTCAAAAAGTAAAAGAATCAATTATTGCAGTAAAACTTGAGCGAAATTTTACTAAAGATGAAATCATTAATCTGTACCTAAATACTGTTGCATTTGGCGATAATGTTTTTGGCATACGCAATGCAGCTAAAACATTTTTTCAAAAAGAGCCCGATAGAGTAAATGTGAATGAAGCAGCTGTTTTAGTTGGGATGATAAATGCAC
>JAGWPI010000055.1 GCA_028877005.1 Bacteroidota bacterium
AAATGTACGCAAGGTTAAAGCAGTGGATAGCCATTGTTGCAGGCATTGCAGGATTAATGGTACTTAACCTATCAATACCTTTCAATAGCTATATTTCATATATAGCCATTGTATGTATTAAGCTAATTCTATTACCATTGCACTGGCACCCCCACCGCCATTACAAATACCGGCAGCTCCAATTTTACCATTATTTTGTTTTAAAACATGTATCAGTGTAACAATAATCCTGGCGCCACTACATCCCAATGGATGACCCAATGATACAGCACCGCCATGTACGTTAACTTTAGTGGCATCTAAACCCATTTTTTGAATATTCACCAATCCAACTACAGAAAAAGCTTCATTAATTTCTACAAAATCAATTTGCTTCATTGTAAGACCTGCTTTTTCTACCGCTTTAGGAACGGCTAAGCTGGGTGTGGTAGTAAACCACTCAGGTGCCTGTTCTGCATCTGCATAAGAACGAATAATGGCTAAAGGTTTTATACCTAATGCATCAGCTTTATCTTTACTCATTAATACTACTGCTGCTGCACCATCATTCATGGTAGAAGCATTGGCAGCGGTAACGGTTCCCTCTTTTTGAAAAGAAGGTTTTAAAGTAGGTATTTTATCAAATTTTACGTTAAAGGGTTCTTCATCCTTATCAATAACAACGGCATTACCATTGCGTTGCGGAATGGTAACCGATACAATTTCATCTAAAAATTTTCCCTCTTGTATTGCTTTCTGGCTGCGATGATAACTTTCTATTGCAAATGTATCTTGCTCATCTCTTGATATATGGCATTCTTTAGCACATAATTCAGCCGCATTGCCCATAGGATAATTGTGATATACATCTACTAATCCATCTTTGGCTAAGCCATCAATTAAAGTGCTATCGCCATATTTATTGCCCCAACGCATATTAGGTACATAAAAAGGCACATTACTCATACTTTCCATTCCACCAGCTACTACAACATCTGTATCACCTAATAAAATATCTTGAACACCTTGTGCAATGGCTTTCATGCCACTAGCACAAACTTTGTTTACTGTTGTACAAACTACATTAGCAGGTAGTCCTGCAAATATAGCAGCCTGCCTAGCAGGTGCTTGCCCTACATTAGCCTGCAATACATTCCCCATGTAAACATGTTGTATTAAATTGGCTTTAATACCTGCTTTTTGAATAGCACCTTGAATAGCAACTGCACCTAGTTGGGTAGCTGTTAATGATTTTAAACTGCCACCAAAACTGCCAATAGGAGTTCTTGCAGCAGAAACAATATATACCGTTCTTTTTTCCATAATGCAAACTTTTTACAAAGATACATTGTACTAACAAGCGTTAGTACAATGTATCCAAAATTTATCTACACAAATTGTTGATTAATTAATCATTGAATAATTCCGGTTGTTGCTGATTGGCAGATGAGGTATTTTCCCAATGCATTTGTATGGCTTTGGCGTAATCCATTAATTTAGCACCAACAGATTTCCACCCGGTAACTTCAACCATTTTAGATATTTTAAATTTGGCTTTGCGTACTTGTGCCCCTTTGCCGGTTTCAACACTTAAAACGGGTTCATCGGCTGTTGTAACTGCTTCTACATAATTATCATTTCCTTCTTTAATACAAGAAAACTTGGTTTGTAAAGTAGAGGTTTCTATTTTAAATCTTTTTACTGTAAACTGATTTTTAGTTGCATCCTTATAAACCAATGTAATTACCTTATTTGGATCAAATTTTTCAACTAAAATAATTTTTTCTGTATCAAATCGCTGGTTTAATTCTGTATTGGTAATTTCATAATTACCATCTTTATACATAATTAAAATATTTTCATCTTCAAAACTTCCTAAGTACCATCCTTTTTCCTCGGTATTTAGCCTGCCGAATTGGGGGTCGTACCATAGTTTACGACTTTCTAAAGTGCTTTTCCCTGCTTCTTTAAATTTAACCGAACGAACAGGATATTTAGTTACAATATTGCCTTGGCTTGATCTTCCTTTAATTTCAATTTGTTCAAAATAAAAATCGAATTCTTTATTTCTAGCAGTACAATTTGGACTTAAAACAATTTTAACTACTTCTGCCTCGCCATTTGGATTGGCAGAAAAATAAAGTACTTTACTCTTGTCGTTACCCTTAGTTAAATCATATTCTTTGTCGCGGGTAATGCCTGTTACATTAAAACGTTTAGCATAACTAATACCTGATTCTCCATCAGCATAAATCATATTATAAGTGGTACGTTCATCATTTTTGGTAAACACGGCTGCATGTAAAATATCTTTACCAATAAAATTTTTCTCGCCTACACGTACCACTTTCATTATGCCTCTTTTTGTAAATACTATAATATCATCAAATTCTGAACAATCAAATAAGTATTCATCCTTTTTTAGTGAGGTTCCCACAAAACCTTCTGCCCTATTTATATAAACTTTTGTATTGGCAATTGCTACTTGTTGCACTTTTATTATATCAAAAGGTTTTATTTCTGTTTTGCGTTCTCTGCCTTTGCCAAATTTTTTTAACAAGTTATCGAAATATTGAATAGTATATTCAGTGAGGTGTGCTAAATGATATTGTACTTGATTTATTTCTTCTTCAATGCCCTTTATCTGACGAATTAAATCTTCAATATCTAATTTATATATTCTTCGTACCGGCTTTTCGGTAAGTTTAATTACATCTTCCCGCACAACTGCTCGTTTCAGTTGTTTGGTATAAGGAACAAATGCTTTTTCAATAGCTATTAAAACATCTTCCCAAGTGGGATATTTTTTTTCTAATTCTTGATAAATTTTTTGTTCAAAGAATATTTTTTCCAAAGATGTATAATGCCATTTATCATTTAATTCACTCTGTTTTATTTCAAGCTCTTTCTGTAATAAATGTTTTGTGTTATCAACTGCTTTTTTTAATAATTCGGTTACAGTAATAAATACTGGTTTTTGATCAACAATTACACAAGCATTGGGTGAAATACTCACTTCACAATCTGTAAATGCATA
>JAGWPI010000056.1 GCA_028877005.1 Bacteroidota bacterium
TGTAATAACTATGTTCGGAAAATACAGGCGGGTTTTGAACCCGGGTTTAAATTTTAAGATTCCATTCTTTGAACAGATGTATAAAATTATCAGTATTCAAAATCGTTCGGTAGAATTGGAGTTTCAGGCAGTAACAGTAGACCAAGCCAATGTTTATTTTAAAAGTATGTTATTGTATTCTGTTATTAACGCAGAAGAAGAAACAATAAAAAAAGTAGCTTTTAAATTTATTAGTGATAGAGATTTAATGCAAGCACTAATACGGACTGTTGAAGGTTCTATACGAGCTTATGTGGCCACCAAAAGGCAGGCAGAAATTTTATTGTTGCGCAGAGAAATTGTAGAATATGTAAAAGAACAAATTGACCACTCACTAGAAGAATGGGGATATCATTTACAAGATTTACAAATCAATGATATAACATTTGATAAAGCAGTAATGGAGAGCATGAGTAAGGTTGTTGCAAGTAATAACTTAAAAGCCGCAGCCGAAAATGAAGGACAGGCCCTACTAATTACCAAAACAAAAGCAGCTGAAGCAGAAGGTAATGCTATTAAAATATCTGCCGAGGCTGAAAAAGAGGCAGCGCGACTAAGAGGCCAGGGGGTTGCATTATTTAGAGAAGAAGTGGCTAAAGGGATGAGCCAAGCTGCCGAACAAATGAAACAAGCCAATCTAGATACCAATGTAATATTATTTAGTATGTGGACAGAAGCCATTAAAAACTTTGCAGAAGTTAGCAATGGTAATGTTATTTTTTTAGATGGTAGTCCGGAGGGTATGGATAAAAACATGCAACAAATAAAGGCTATGCTTCAAATGAAAAATACTAAAACTAATTAGGTATTTCATGAAGCGATTGGGCATTTATGGATGATTTGGCACCTTAATTGCAACAGTTACAAACAGTACAAATGTGTAAAAGCTTTGCTAAAACCCAAAGCCTACACAATTTTATGCACAAATATCTTGTTTAGTTTATTTAGCATTTACTTTAGTGTAATTATAAAATTCATTCGCATGTTTCATTTGCTTCAGGTAGCTACAACACCCATTGCAGACACATTACATAAAGCCGTAACAACTATTCCCCCGGTTGAAGAAAAAATTTCTATGTGGGATATGCTGCAAAAAGGTGGTTTTATTATGTATCCTCTGTACTTTTTATTGGTGTTAGCGCTTTTCTTTTTCTTTGAACGGCTAATTGCTATTCGTAAAGCGTCTAAAATTGAACCAAATTTCATGAGCATTATTCGCGATAATATTCTTTCAGGCAATATAAGTGCGGCACGTAATTTGGCTAAAAACACACCTAATCCTGTTGCTAAAATGATTGATAAAGGATTGCAACGCATAGGCAAACCCATTGATGCAATTGAGAAAAGTATGGAAAATGTAGGTAAGTTAGAAATGTACAACATGGAAAGGAACTTGTCAGTCCTTTCTCTAATTGCCGGCATTGCACCAATGTTTGGATTTTTAGGAACAATTGTAGGAATGGTGCAATTGTTTTATGGTATAGCTTCTACCGGTGAATATACTTTAAACACCATTGCCGGTGGTATTTATACCAAAATGGTCACTAGTGCTACAGGCTTAATTATTGGCTTAATGGCTTATGTTGCCTATAATTATTTAAGTACTCAAATTGATAAAACAGCCAATAAAATGGAGGTAGCCAGCGCAGAATTTATTGATATATTGCAAGAACCAACTAAATAAAATGATTAGGCAGATGATGTTACCGACTTTTGCACTGTTGGCATCACCTGTTGCGTCGCACACTGCAACTGTAGCAAACATATCGGCTTTTTTTACTATCAAATAATCGTAATTGTATACATGAATATACGTCAGGGCATAAGAAAACGACACGCAGAAGTGCACACCGGTGCATTAAACGATATATTGTTTATTTTATTATTGTTCTTCTTAATTGTATCTACGTTAGCTAATCCCAATGTAATTAAAGTGGCCAATCCCAAGGCAAAGAGCGATACCAAAGCCAAACAAACTGTCGTAATTACTGTTGATAAAGACCAAAATATTTATATAGGTCAAAAATTAGTTCCATTCAATCAATTAGAATCACAGTTACAAGCATTTCTGTCTAAAGAAACCGATAAACCATCTGTAGTTATTAATGGCGATAGTACCTCACATTTAGGTACTGCCATTAAAGTAATGCAAGTAATTAAAAAATTAGGTGCTACTCCTGTTGTAGCTGTTGATAATAATGGGGCTCAATAAAATTAGTGTAATTAATTAGACTTTATCCTGTCTTTAACATAGGTAATTTGCGTTTTCCCATGTGCTTTTGGTTTTCCATCTTCTCCTAAGTTTACAAATACCAACTTGTCAATAGTTAAAATTTGCTCCCGGGTTAATTTATTGCGTACTTCACATCGCATGGTAATAGATGTTTTACCAAATTCAGTGGCTACAATACCAATTTCTATAATATCGCCCTGTTTTGGCGCATTTACAAAATTAATTTCTGAAATATACTTGGTTACTACTTTGGTGTTTTCTAGTTGTATAATTGCATATATAACTGCTTCCTCATCTATCCATTGCAATAACCTACCACCAAATAAAGTGTGATTCGGATTTAAATCTTCTGGTTTCACCCATTTTCGAGTATGAAAATTCATTTCATCTGTTGCCATATTACTTGCCTTATTATGTTTTTGTTGGTTCAATTAAATCCCATTTATTGCCATATAAATCCTCAAACACCAATACCTTACCATAAGGCTGTTGGGTAGGGCCACTGATAATAGACACTTGTTGCTGATGTAAGTTTTCAACATCTCTTTGTATGTCATCAGTATGTAAAAACAAAAATACCCTACCCCCACTTTGGTTACCAATACTTTGTAATTGGGCATCATTTGATGCTTGTGCCAATAATAAACGGCATCCACTGCTACCCGGTGGAGCTATTACCACCCATCTTTTAGTAGGAGTTAGTTCGGTATCTTCAATTAACTGAAACTTTAATTTTTGTGTATAAAATGCAATGGCTTCATCATAATTACGAACCACTAGTGCTATTTGTGCTATTTCCTGTTTCATTCTACTCATTCATACTATTATCTAATTATCAACATAAACGGGTATTTAATTACGAACTGGTTTTCCTGTTTTTAAAACACTTTGAATGCGTTCTAACGTTTTTTTCTCACCACATAAACTTAAAAAGGCTTCCCGTTCCAAGTCTAATAAATATTGTTCCGAAACTTGTGTAGGTGCACTGATGTCTCCACCACACATAACATAGGCTAATTTTGTGGCTACAAGTGCATCATGTTCGGTAGCATAACCACCTCGCTTCATAGCATTTATACCTACTAGCAAGGCACCTAAAGCAGAACGACCTAAAACGGTAATGTCTTTGCGTTGGGTAGGCATGGTATAACCGGCATCAAACAAATCAATTACTGCTTTTTTAGCGGCAGCAATTCTTCTATCCGGGTTTAAAAGTACTATATCTCTATCTTTACGTAGAATGCCCAGCTGGTATGCTTCAAAAGCACTGGTGGCCACTTTAGCAGTTGCAATGGTTAAAAAACGTTCTTTTAAAGTATTTATTTCCGGTTCATCTTTATGCAATTCATCTGAAGCTCGTACAACAAATTCTTTGGTACCTCCGCCGCCGGGTATTAACCCTACGCCTAATTCAACTAAACCAATATATGTTTCAGCAGCGGCGCACACTTTATCGGCATGTAGGTTTAGTTCGCAACCACCGCCCAATGTTAATCCATGTGGGGCAGCTACCACCGGAACGGCAGAATGTCTAACACGCATCATGGTGTTTTGAAACATTCTAATAGCCATATCTAATTCATCATATTCCTGCTCAATTGCCAACATAAAAATCATTCCTACATTAGCGCCGGCACTAAAATTAGCGCCGGGGTTTGCTATTACCAAACCCTTGTATTTTTCTTCTGCAACGGTAATCCCTTTCTGTATTCCTTCTAGCACTTCACTGCCAATACTGTTCATTTTAGTACTCCATTCCAATGCTACAACATCATGGCCAATATCATATAATTTGCATCCACTGTTTTTCCATAAAAGCGCATCGGTAAAATTACTTAAAACAATAAAACTATCTTCTCCGGGCATAAAGCGATAAGTTTTTCCGGATATATCATAGTATTTCTTCTTCCCTTTTTCTAATGCATAAAATGAAGTTTTACCTGCTGCTAACATATCATTTACCCAGTTTGCAACCGTATAACCTGCTGCTTTCATTTCATGTACGGTTTTGGCTACACCTAATAAGTCCCATGTTTCAAATGCACCAATTTCCCATCCAAATCCTGCTTTCATGGCATCGTCAATGCGGTACAGTTCGTCAGATATTTCGGGTATGCGGAATGAAATATAGGAAAAGAGCGCATAATGAAAACTTCTATAAAAATCTCCTGCTTTGTCCTTGGATTGTTGTAATAGTTTTATTCTTTCCTTTACATCTTCAATAGGTTTAGCGGCATCAATTGAAGCAAATTTTGGTTTTTTTCTTGCTTCATACAACATTGTTTGCAGGTTAATAACCTGTATATCTTTACCTTCAGCGCTTTTCATTTTTTTGAAAAAGCCTTGTCCTGTTTTATCGCCTAATTTATTTTCTTGCACCATTTTTTCAAGCCAAGCAGGTATTTGAAATATTTGTTTGGCTTCATCGGTTAAACAATTCTCTGCAACGCCATTGGCAACCTTCACTAATGTATCAATGCCCACTACATCTGCTGTTCTAAAGGTGGCCGATTTAGGTCTGCCAATAATTGGTCCTGTTAATGCATCAATTTCATCAATACTTAAACCTTGCTTTTCCATAATATGGAATATGCTCATAATACTAAACACGCCAATTCTATTGGCAATAAATGCAGGTGTGTCTTTGCACAAAACAGTTGTTTTGCCTAAATATACATCTCCATAATGTAATAAAAAGTCAACAACCTCTTGTTTGGTATAAGGCGTTGGAATAATTTCTAATAATCTTAAATAACGGGGTGGATTAAAAAAATGTGTTCCGCAAAAATGCTTTTGAAAATCTTCACTTCTTCCGGCCGCCATTAAATGAATGGGTATACCTGATGTGTTTGAGGTAATTAACGTGCCCGGCTTTCTGTATTTTTCTACTTCTGCAAATATTTGTTGTTTAATATCTAATCTTTCTACTACAACTTCTATTATCCAATCGGCTGTTGCAATATCTTTCATGTTATCGGTAAAATTACCCGTGGTAATTTTTTTTGCCACATCGGGTGTATAAACAGGTGAGGGATTACTCTTTAAAGCAGTTTGTAAAGCCTCGTTCACTAATTTGTTTCTGAGTGCCGCATGGGTACTTTCTGCGGCATCTTTGCTAATCATATCTAATAATAAAACTTCTACACCAGTTCCTGCAAAATGACAAGCAATGCGAGAACCCATGATGCCGCTTCCTAAAACAGCTACTTTTTTAATAATACGTTTCATGTGTTTCTATTTTTTCTTTGTTTATTTTCTATATTAAAAACAGTATTCCCTAATAGCGGTATTTACTGTATTATAATGCCCTTCTTTTTTAACTACATTATACCAATTTGTTTTTTGAAACCATTTTTATATAGGCTTGCATCCATATTCTGCCAATCTATGGGTAATAAGCATAATGATGGGCATTTTTGATAGCAATTGCCTATTAAATGAGTTAAAAAACAAAACTTTCCTTCAAAGCTAAATAAAAAATAGTTAGCTATGCAACTAATTTTGTAACAAGAATAATCCTTCCACAAAACTAATTTTAGGTGTTATTTGGGTAGGTTGCTTCTTCGCTGCATTAATTCCCGCCAGGTAGTTAAAATAATACCTTTTTGTTGAATGTAAGCCTTTAATTGTGGATTGAGCATGGCCAATAAATCGCCTCTTCTGGTGGGTCCGCTATCTGAAATTTCTTTGAATTGAGGCGAAGTTGCAGTGCAATGCATAATAATCATGGTTATGCCGGGTTTTAGGCTATTGAGCGCTTGAATATATTGATTAGTTCTAAATATTTGTAAAAGGCTATCATTATGTAATGTATTGGGTGGGTTTTGCCAATCATAACTTTCATTGTACAAGTCGTCTAATACCGGTAGTCCTGCTTGCCATAACCAATTGCCCATCATGCGCATTTGTGCCATTAATTGTTGCGTTGCATGCATTTGTTGCGCAATAAGGGTAGCATGTCCACCCGGTAACATTACCGGTATATGATTTTTAATACCTAACTGCACATACTGTTGTGCAAATGCCGGGGTAGCTAATAGAGTGCCCATATGGGTATCTATATGTGTAGGTTTAAATCCCATACCCAAAGCTCTTGCTAATTGAGCCTGAATTTCCGTACCCACTTCTTGTGCAGTTGCATGTTGAACCACGTCGGCTACATTGGGCCATAAACAATCTTCGCCATCCACTAATCCGGGTGTAGTGGGTTTGCCACTCAAGGGGCCCCACCTATATTTTTTCCATTCAGAAGTAAGGGTTAAATGCAGGCCTGCATCTATTTGTGGATGTGCTTTTAAAAATTGTACAAAACCCGGTACCCAAGGGCAGGGCATCATAACACTGGTAGAGGTGGCTACTCCTTTTGTAAGGGCTAAAATGGCACCTTCATTAGAATCGTAACTCATGCCGGCATCATCTACATGTAAAATAACTACTTTGGCATTTTTGGGAAAACCAAGTTTTTCCGCGTAAGTACTATCTGCACCCTTGGCCATTATTACAATGCCCAATACCCAAAAAACTACTATCATTTTTTTATTCAAATGCATGTACTTTTTAATCATATTTTTCATTTTGTTGCTGTTTAAATGATGCACTTAAATTAAGCAAGTTTCAGTTTCCCGCACAGGATTATGCGGTTTTTATTTCCATTGGTATTTTATGTAAGTCATTATGCCTTGTAATACTATACTAATTTGGCCATTATTAATACTTTTTTTACCATTTGCTACATCAATTTTTAATCCTGCTTTTATCTGCAAAATAAATTGTAGGGCTTTCTGATAATTTGCTGCAAAAATCATTACTTTCAAACACGCAAATCAAACATTCAAATACTACCATATTATGGGCGAGTTACAAATCAAAAAAGAATCAAAAAAGTATGATGCCATTATCATTGGCTCGGGTGCAGGTGGCGGAATGGCTGCATATGTATTGGCTAATGCGGGTTTAAAAGTTTGCTTGTTGGAAGCAGGACCTAATTATGATCCGGCTATCAATTCTGATCAGTTAAAAAATCCTTGGGAATCTCCTAGAAGAGGTGCCAGCACTAAATTTAGACCGTTTGGCGATTTTGATGGATGCTATTGGGGATGGGAAATAGACGGGGAACCTTATACACATGCCAATGGTACCAAATGGGAATGGTGGCGTGCCCGTATGGTAGGTGGAAGAACCAACCACTGGGGTAGAATATCTCTGCGTTTTGGCCCCAAAGATTTTAAACGTAAAAGTATTGATGGCTTGGGTGATGATTGGCCCATTGGTTATGAAGATGTTAAGCCTTACTATGATAAAATAGATAGACTAATTGGTGTATTTGGCTCTAATGAAGGCCTGCCCAATGATCCGGATGGCATTTTTTTGCCTCCCCCTAAACCTCGATTGCATGAATTAATGTTGAAAAAATCGGCAGCAGGAATTCATATTCCTGTTATCCCATCACGTTTATCAATTTTAACAAAGCCTATTAATAAAGAACGGGGCGCTTGCTTCTTCTGTGCACAATGCAATAGAAGTTGTAAAGTATATGGCGATTTTTCTTCATCTTCTGTTTTGGTAAAACCGGCAGTAGCTACCGGTAATGTTGATTTAATTACCAATGCTATGGCAA
>JAGWPI010000057.1 GCA_028877005.1 Bacteroidota bacterium
CCTTCCTAAAAACAAATGGAAGTATAAAAAGTGTGCTGATTACTATGGTAAACAGTACTGAATTTTGGAATCCCATGTATCAAAACACTAAAATAAAATCGCCTTTTGAATTGGCCATTAGTGCTATTAGAACAACCAATGCGCAAGTACTAGCACCTTATCAAATATTTTATTGGTGCAATAAAATGGGACAAAAATTTTATTATTATCAAGCTCCAACAGGTTTTCCGGATAGAGCAGACTATTGGATTAACACCGGGTCTTTATTAAGTAGAATGAATTTTGGTTTAGCATTTGCTACTCAAAAAATACCAGGATTAAAAATTAACCTTTTGGCTTTAAATAATAATCATGAACCGGAAAGTGCAGATGCTGCACTAAAAATTTATAGTACTATTTTACTTCCAGTTAGAAATAACACACAAAACATACAACGCATGGCAGCTTTAATTCATGATGATCATTTAAATCAAAAACTCATGCAGGAAACAAATAAACAAAATAATATTAACCAAATACAGGCTATAGAAGTATCAACAACTAAGCAAACAAGCTCCTCTATTCAAAACAATCAACAACTTCCATTATTAAATCAAGTAGTAGGTGTTGTTATTGGCTCACCTGAATTTCAAAGAAAATAAAAAACATATTTATGGATAGAAGAATATTTATGAGGAATGGGGCATTGGCGTTATTTGCCGCAGGTATTGGCGGTATACCTAATTTTATTGCCAAAGCTGCCACAGTAGGAAATAAATTAATAAATCCATTTCAAAAAAGAAAAACCTTAGTTTGTATTTTCCAACGTGGCGCTATGGATGGATTAATGGCAGTAAGCCCATATGCCGACCCCAACTTAAAAATGATGCGCCCTACTTTGTACATGAGCCCTGCAAAAACAGAAGGGAATATGATAGATTTAGATGGGTATTTTGCTTTGCATCCATCATTAGCTGCATTTATGCCCTTATTTCAAAATAAACAGTTAGCTATTGCACATGGTGTAGGTAGCCCTAACCCCACACGTAGTCATTTTGATGCACAAGATTATATGGAAAGCGGTACTCCATTTAATAAAGGCACAGAAAGTGGGTGGCTTAATAGAGCTGTTGGCTTAATAGGCAAACCCACTACTCCATTTAGTGCTGTAAGCTTAACCAGTGCTTTACCAAGAAGCTTTTATGGTAGTAATGAGGCTTTGGCTATTAGCAATCTGAATGATTTTTCAATCCAAATGCGAGGCAATCCTTTAGCAGGAAAAATGGCGGCCCATTCATTTGAAGCTTTATATGATGATGCCAGCTCACAATTACTGCAAAAAACCGGGAAAGAAAGTTTTGAAGCCATGAAAATATTAGCTGTAAACAATGTAAAACAGTATGCACCAAAAGCCGGCATTGTATATCCCAATTCGGCATTAGGAAATGCCTTAAAACAAATTGCCGTTTTAATTAAAATGGATGTGGGTTTAGAGGTAGCTTTTGCAGAAAGTGGTGGGTGGGATACACATGTAAACCAAGGCACAGAGAACGGCATCTTAGGTAGGAATTTAAAAGACTTTAGCGATAGCATTGCAGCATTTTGGGCTGATATAGCAGTGCAACAAGATGAGGTAACCATAATGACGATGACTGAATTTGGCCGTACTGTTCATCAAAATGGAACCGGTGGTACAGACCATGGTAGAGCCAGCTGTTTATTTGTTCTAGGCAATGATGTGCAAGGAGGAAAAGTATACCACGATATTAAAAGTTTAGCCAAAGAAGATTTAGAGGATCAGCGTGACTTACCCGTATCTACCGACTTTAGGAGTGTATTCAGTGCTGTAGCTAATACACATTTAAACATTCATCAAAACAATATTTTATTCCCAGACTGGAATGGTAAGGGTATACCAATTATGCGATACAGTTAAATATTAAAAAAAAGTATGGCTTTATTGTTTGTACTCCATTGGTGGATGCCGTTCAAAAGGATGAATACTCGTATCAAAAATGTAACGATACGTAATTAAACATCTACTTTGTATCGCTCCTAAACTTTTGTAAATATTAATCATCTTTGGATTCCAATCACCGGCCCAACCCATTTCATAACTCTCATACCAACCTTTACCTTGTACAAGTAAAGCACTTTCATAAATTAAAAAACTATCAATGCCCAAAGCCTGATATTTAGGAATAACTCCAAATGCTAATCCGGTTAATTTTTTACAAGTACCTCTTTGTTTCATCCACAATAATTGTAATTTCTGCCACCAACCAAATTTCCCTTTAAAATATTTAAAATACTGGTTAACATCAGGAATATTAATAAACATAGCTATGGGCTCATTATTATAGTAAGCAAACCAAACCATTCTGGGGTCCATAATGGGCTTCATACTTACAAATAATTTTAACACCTGCTCCTTTGTAATTTCTTTTGCCTCACCATGCTGTGCCCAAGCCTGATTATATACTTCGGCAAAATCAGACGCGTATTTTTCTAATTCATTTAAATTGGCATGTCGGGCTTCATAACCTTTTTTAGCTTTAAATTTTGCGTGCCTTTCCGCAAAACGTGCAGGTAGTGGGTCATCTACATTCATGGCATAGTAGTACTGATTGTAGTAATTTTGAAAGCCATAACCCTCAAATAATTTTTGATAATAAGGTGGGTTAAAACTTAACCCGTATACGGGTTCTTTATCAAATCCATCTACCAATAATCCCCACCATTTGTCTCTATCACCAAAATTAATTGGCCCATCCATAGCAGCCATACCCTGCTGTTGTAACCATTCTTTAGCCGTATCAAACAACAAGTTCGCTGCACTCTGATTATCAATGCAATCAAAAAAACCAATACCACCGGTTGCAAAATCTGTACCCTTATTCACATATTTAGTATTGGTAAATGCAGCAATACGCCCAATGGTGGCGCCGGATTCATCTACTAAAATCCAACGTTGAATGCTTCCATATTTAAATAACTTGTTTTTTTGAGGATTAAACACTGCCTCTACTTCATGGTTCAGCGGCTGTATATAATTGGGATTATCCATATTCATTGCCACATTTACCTCTAAAAAAGCTTTTATATCTGCTCCCTTTTGAACCGGTTTAATTTGCATCATACTTTACAATTTCAATCACAAACGAATATAGGTGATTACAACATACGTAAAATAATTTATTCATATTGATGGGTAGATAAAAGTACCAAAGTACAAGCTTCTACACATTCAATCTGCCTTTGTTTTGCCATTTCACATAGTTCAGGATTTTCAGTACCCGGATTAAAAATTATACGTTTGGGATGTAATGAAAAAATATATTCATATAACGATTTTTGAATAGTTGGATTAATATATAATGTTATTGTATCCACATCCTCCTCTTTAGGATGATTTGTAACAATAGGGATTGTACCAATTTTCCCCGGGCGGCTCCCAATAGCAATTACCGGATGGCCATGTTGTGCAAGCTTGTTAACTGCCAAATAACTATATCTATCCGGATTAGTAGAAGCGCCAAGTACTAATGTTTTTTTCATGAACTACATTTTAAATAGGAAGCAAAGGTACCGGAAGAATTTTTTGAAATCAATTCATGACTATGATTATAAAATTCTGAGTAACCTATTGATTATTTTGAAGCTGCAACAATTTTTTTTGATACACTTTTACAGATGAACCTTCAGCTAGAAAAACAGATTGAGGTTCTTGTAAAAATGGTATAAATGAAGAACCATATAACTCAGCAACATTGCAATGAATTTGATAGTTAGAAACAGGGAAAATACGCCAAGAAGGATGTTCTACCTGATAAAAAGAAGTAGAGAGGTTGGGTTGCTTGGTAAATCCGTAATAATGTTCAGTAATAAAAAATGCTTCAGAATCAGGCTTAGCCATTTTACCCAATGATTCTTTCGCTTCAACCTGCATATTATTCCATTCGTTACCCACCTTCCATTGGTATTGTACTAAAATGCTATCATCTTCTTGTTTAATTGTATGTTTCATAGGATGGTAATAATAATGTTCGCCATATAACCAACTAGCTACATAAGTAATTAAAGGTTTAGGAACTATTTCTTTTATAAAAACCACCCCACGTTTCCATTCATTTCCATTTTTCCATTTTACATAAAAACGTAAGTTAAATTCTTCAAAATGCCGATGGAAAGGAATAGATACACCTTTTAATCGGGTATCAGTAAAATAAAATCCAACCAAGCTTACATATGCTTTCGAGTTAAAGAAATCTAATTGGGTTCCTGCCGGTAAATAAGGCATTAAAATTTCAGGCTCTACTGTGTAATTACAAAAAATCAGATATTTCCAATTTGCAGTTAAAAAAACAGTGGAATTAATTTTCATGTTACTAATAACAATCTTAATGCATGAATGTTGTACAAAAGAAATAATCTCAAAAAAGCTATGAAGTGTTCTACCAAAAAAATAATAAAATATTTATGCAATTTTTAAATAAAGAATGCAATTTTACGAAAGATATTATTTAACTTTCGTATCAAATTATTTCACCATTACATAAACACATCTAAACTATGGCAAAAGCAAGTAAAAAAAAGATAGCTTCCAAAAAAGCTGTTAAAAAAGCAGCACCTAAAAAGGCAGTTGCAAAAAAGGTAACCCCCAAAAAAGCGGCTGCAGCTAAACCGGTTCTTAAAAAAGTAGTAAAAAAAGCAGCACCTAAAAAAGCAGTTGCAAAAAAGGCAACCCCAAAAAAAGCGGTTGCAGCTAAACCGGTTCCTAAAAAAGTAGTAAAAAAAGCAGCACCTAAAAAAGCA
>JAGWPI010000058.1 GCA_028877005.1 Bacteroidota bacterium
GAAAGTTTAACGAAACCCTATCTGTGTACCTTATTTACTATTTACCATGCTACCGGCAAATAAACCCAAAGCCAACCCTATTACCAGTCCTATTTTCACATTCTTAATCAAAAACCCTAATGCTATACCAATCAATAATACCGTAAAAAAGCCAATTTTTTTTCTGGGATGCATGATTAAAGTTGGTGTTTGGGTAAAGCAATCAGGTTAGCCAATAATTTATATGCACCGGGCACACCGGCTGGCAATTGCCGAAACAATACCAAACTTACATAAGCCACATTGCCTTTTCCATAAGGGGCTATTAACAAACTGCCGGAAGAAGGGGCTTCTCCGCTATCGTGCATGCTTAGCGGGGCTTCAAAATGGCTGTCTTTGGGCTGTGCCTGGTAAGTACTGCGCTCTTGTACCCACCCTTCAAAATCGTGGGCAGTAATGGTATTGGGATAGTTTAATACACTGTGTTTGGGCAATAAAAATTTTACGGGGGCTTGTTCTTCAGTTACTCTAGGGCTACCATTTACCTCAAAAGCATAAGGACCGGCTTTTACCGGCTTGTTATTGATGTAATTACTCTTAAAATACTGAATAATGAAATTACCCCCATTGTAAATGTAACGATTGAACACATCATTTTTGGTAGTGAGGAATTCATGAATATTATATGCCCGAATACCAATAATAACGGCATCAAATTGACGAAGTTTTTCATCGGTAATATCTTGTTCTTGTAACACCTGCACTTCATACCCTAATTGCTGTATAGCATCGGGCAGTTTATCGCCTGCACCGGCTATATAAGCCACCTTTGTTCCTACCACTTTTATAGGCTCGGTAATTACTTTTACACTATCTGTATAAAAATAGTGGATATTGGGTATATGGCTATAGGCTATCTTCTTTACATTTAAGTGGTAGGTCATCTCCTTTCCTTGTATAGGTAAAGCAACCGTAGGTTGAAGGAGCGGCTTATCCTGCGCATGAAATACCTGCTGTAAGGGCACAGTCCATAGATAACTTTTACCGTTTTCAAAGTTAAGCAGGGTATCTTTTTGTGCCACAACGGCTTGGCCTTGTTGTAAGTGAAATTGTACGGGTACAGATGCTGCCGAAAAATTGGCCTGCAATTGTACATTCAAAATAGTAGGTGTAACCGGCTTTCCTGCTCGTTCTACATTACTTAAAACCACATTGGGTTGTATACTTACCGTAACGGGTGGCGTTACAACAAAGGGTTGGTACACTTCTCCCCTTACCGGATCTACGTATTTGTATTGTACTGCTTTATGTAGGGTGAATGATACATCGGCAATAGTAAATGTAAAATCGGCAGTGTAAGCAGGCGGACTTTCGGGTTTGCCAATAAGGGTTTGGTCATTCACTGTAAACATGCCTACATTTTCCATAGGATGCACCAGCCAATAGGGCTGCGACACCGGTTGATGAAGCGCCACCGGAAACCTGTGCTCAAAAACTGTATTATCATTAACAGATAAAGATTGCTGAAGGGTGGTATCAAACAATAGATGTTGGTTACTCATTAACCTAATTTGTTTTAGTTGTACTGCAGCAGGTAACCGCTTATTAACAAAAAACTGCAACTGCATAGACTGTCCTTCAACGGCATATTCACTACTACTGGTGGCTTCTGCCATTAATCCGCTACAGTTGGCCATTAGTTGCACCACTTCTTGTAATTTCTCTTTTGTCCAGTTATTTTGCTCCGGCAAGTTTTGTATGGCGTGGTAAATAGATACCAAGGCCGGTAAAGCATATTCGGGATGCTGAATAGAATAATTGTTTAATAGGGCATTGATTTGTTGGGTAATGGCAGCACCGCCTTTTATGCGGCTCCAGGTGGTATTAATGCCATCCATTAAGGTACTATCGGGTGGGGTACCTCCGGTGGTGGTAAAATATTCAGTAATACTACCTTCCCTTCTAGGCCTGCCTTCACCCTGACTTTTGTGCATACTTCGGGCCTCACCACCAATCTCGCCATAACTTTCGCCTAGTAATGGGTTATAACCGCCTACTTCAATTTTTAACTGATCATTAGCCGTGGTATTAATACTGCCAAAATTATAAGTGTTCCATAAAATACGTTTGGCCTGCCAGGGTTTTACGCCATAGGCAAATTGCTCGGGAAATTGGGTGGGGTCGGCAGCGGCGGTAAAAGCCTCATTGGCCAAAATGGCCGAAGCCCAATGGTGACCATGTCCGGCACGCTTATCGCGGGGGAAACGGGTAATAATAACATCGGGTTGGTATTGGCGAATTACCCATACAATATCGGCCAACACTTTGTTTTTGTCCCAAATATGCAAGGCCTCATTGGCACTTTTACTAAAACCAAATTCAAATGCCCTACTAAAGTATTGTCCGCTGCCATCTATTCGGCGGGCAGCCAATAATTCCTCTGTTCTTATTAAGCCCAACTCAAAGCCCTGCTCATCCCCAATTAAATTTTGTCCGCCATCGCCCCTGGTTAAACTTAAGTAGGCTGTTCTGTACAAAGCGCCTTTTGCTAAATAGGGCAATAAGGTATTGTTCTCATCATCCGGATGTGCTGCTATATACAACACACTGCCCAATACATTTAATTTTTTTATTTGCAGGTAAATAGCTGCGCTGTTTTCAATAGGTGGATTTTGTGCATGTAAAGTATGGCTGAAACCAATGCCATATAAGCACAACAAAAAATAAATAATAGTACGCATAAGTTATTGTTGCTAATGGTATAAATCAATTTATTCATTGCCCAAAAGGGGGCTTTTTTCTCCTGCCCATGCATGAAAGGGTACGAAGATAATTGAACCATTTAAAAAAATAGCAGATAAGGTGATGAATGGTGCAAGTACTGCTACACCGGTTTATCTGCCATCTTAGCGTGCAGGCTACCCGCCAATAAAGCATTGGCCGCCCGGTATCCGGCTTCTACTGCCCCATCCATATAACCACCGTAATGCCCGGCAGTTTCTGCACCTGCCCACCACAATTGTTGTTGGTAATACGATTGGGCATATAAGGGATGGCCATTGTTTTGGTGGGGCGATAGCCTTAATTGTTCGGCATTACAACCTATGTATTCATCCCACCAAATGGCATCGGTATAGGAAAGGTAATTAGCTGCAGGTGCCCCAAAATATTGCACCAGTTGTTGTATAACAGCATCTTTGCGTTGCATATCTGTTAGTTGCTGTGCAGCCGGTGATAAAAATCCTTTTAAAGCTACATACTGTCCGGTTACATCAGTATGGTCATATACTTCTACCGCCGGCCCTTTATCACTAAATATACTGCTGATGGGTTGTTCATTCTTCCAGAAAGGAGTGGCATATTCCACCGCAAATTTTATAGAGCCATTCATCCAAGTTTGTGTTTGTAACATTACCTGCCAAAGTAGTGATGGCAAAGGCGGGGTAAACTGTATTTGATGGGCAGCTAATTGGGGTGGTAAGGCCAAAATAACTGCATCTGCCGTATAGGTGGTTCCCTGCCGGGTGGTAAGGGTAATGCCTTGCGGCTGATGGGTAATTTGCCGTATTGGGGTTTGGTAATGGATATGCTGTTCACCTACGGCAGCTACCAATGCTTTTATTAGGGTACCGGTGCCACCGGCTATTCTAAAATAGGGCTCCGAATGCGGAGGCATGGTATATAGCTCCTGCACCCCCTGTGCCTCTACCAAGGCATAACCGCCCTGCCATTGCTGAAAGCGTTGCAGTTGAAGGGCTTGCATACATTGTTGCAAATACACATGTTGCGGACCAAACCAAGTGGCGCCCATTTCCATAGGGGTTCCTCGCTTACCTGTTACTGTTTTTATTCTGCCACCCGCTGTTGCCTTGGCCTCTACAACTACTACGGCTATACCTGCTTGCTGCAACTGCCATGCTGCCGTTAATCCGCTTAATCCTGCACCTATTATGGCTACTTTTTTCATATTGATGGGTTCTTTTTGGGGGGGTTACTGTTTACATTTGCCTGCACCCTTCTGAGGGGTGCACTTTGTACTGCAAAGAAAAGCTACATTTATTGCATTTTGGTTTGCCGTATAACCCCCTCTTTGAAATAATGACCGATGTTTGAAAGGGTAAACATATCAACCGGTGTTTTCGTTGTACAAAAAAGGAACTTTGATGCATACGAGTGCATGAGGCAATTAGCCTAAAAAGGGAAAAAACGATTAGACCATATTAGTAGCCAATGGTGGGGTAATAGAAAAAATTGATACACAAAAGAATGGGGAAACTCGTAGCTTCGAGCAGTAAAAAATATATAGTTATTTTAAATAATTTCAAACATTTGAATACATGAAGGCACCCATCAGGACAGCTTTGCTTTCTTTCGGTATGAGTGGCAAAGTATTTCATGCGCCATTTATAGAGGCACATCCCGGTTATGAATTAGTAGGTGCTTGGGAAAGAAGTAAGCAGCAAATACAGCAAATATATCCACATACCAAAAGCTATGCTACTTTAGCGGAATTGTTGGCAGATTCAATTGATTTGGTAATTGTGAATACACCCAACGAAACGCATTATACCTATGCACGTGAAGCCTTATTGGCCGGAAAGCATGTGGTACTAGAAAAACCCATTACCGTTACAACGGCAGAGGCGTTGGCTTTAAAAGATTTGGCACTGCAACAACAGAAAATAGTTTGTCCCTACCAAAACAGACGCTATAACAGCGATTATTTAACCACCAAGCGGGTTATTGAATCGGGGGTGTTGGGGCAAATTGTAGAAATGGAATTACGGTTTGATCGGTATGCACCGCACCTAAGCTCAAAAGCGCACAAAGAAACCGGTAAACCGGGCACAGGGGTATTATACGATTTGGGTTCGCATTTAATTGATCAGGCACTACAGTTGTTTGGCCAACCGGAGGCATTGTTTGCCGATATTGCTGTTACACGACCCGGCTCTGTAATAGATGATTATTTTGAACTGCTGCTGTATTATCCCCATCATCGGGTTAGGTTAAAGAGTGGTTATTTTGTGCGAGAGCCTTTACCGGGCTATATTGTGTTTGGTATGGCAGGTAGTTTTTTAAAATCGAAAGCAGATGTGCAGGAGAATCATTTAATAGAAGGATTAAAACCGAATACACCTGAATGGGGCATTGAGCCGGTATCGGAACAAGGTTTGTTGCATACCGTGATAGATGGCCAAGTGATTCGTGAAAGAGTACCCACTGAAAAAGGGAATTACATGGGCTATTTTGATGCTTTGTATGAAGCTTTGGTACATCAGCAACCCCTACCCGTTACTATTGAGGAAAGTACGGCAGTGATTCAACTGATTGAGAAAGCGTTTGAAAGCAACCAAAAAGGCTGCAAGGTTTGGCTTAATGCCACTGTGGCACCCTAAGCGCCATGCCTGTTGCCTGTGCAGGATCTTGGTGGAATATTTGCTGTAATAAGGCATATAATTGCGGATGATGCTGCTGAAACAACTGTGGCTGGGTAAAAAAATATTCACTTACTACTGCTAAAAACTCAGCCTGATTTGTAGCCCCGTATATATTAATATCGCTATGTCCGGCCTGCATCTCTTGTATGGTTTGATGCATGAATTGAATCCAGGGTAATACATAAGGTTTAGCTAACAAGCTTTCCGGAATACCATCGGTTGCACCATCGGCTTTGTCTAATAAATGTACAAATTCATGTATACCGGTATTGCTCTTGGTGTTTTCATTCATAAAACCATCCCTTAGTGCTTGTTGCGATAAAATCATGATTTGGTTTAAAGTGCCGGAACCTACCATGCCCAATACATCACGGTTCAAACCTTCTAATTGAAAGGTATTTTCTTCAAATGCATTGGGATATAACAAAATATGTTGCAGGTTATAATAATGCCAATGCGGGAAACCCCAAATGGGTATAATGGCACTGCTGCCTATCAATACCCTATCTAAATCGGTTAAAGTGGTTTTTACCGGATGGATATGTACATATTGCAAAAAAATCATAACCCTTTTTTGAAATAACTGCTGGTCGGCTACTGATAATTGCCGGTAAAAATGTACATGTTGCTGCAGTAGTTGTTGCCAGGCAACGGGCATGGGCTTGCTTTTTATAGAGCGGGGCCAAAATAGCAATAAGGCCACTACTATAATTGCTATTAAAATTAAGATAAAAGCCAACATAAAAAGGGGAATTAAAGGTGCAAAAAAAATCTACACACCGGGCATGTAGATTTTTGTATACCATCATTTGGTATTGACTTACATTTTTTTAGCATCTTCTAAAAACTTAGCCAAGCCTATATCGGTTAAAGGATGTTTTAATAATCCCAGAATGGAATCTAAGGGACAAGTACAAACATCAGCACCGGCTTCTGCACACTTCACAATGTGTAAAGAGCTGCGAATAGAGGCGGCCAATATTTCAGTTTCAAAGCCTTGCAGGGTATAAATATGGGCAATTTGTGCAATTAGTTCTACCCCATCCCAATTGGTATCGTCAATACGTCCAATAAAAGGGGAAACATATTTGGCACCGGCTTTTGCGGCCAAAATAGCCTGACCGGCAGAAAATACCAGGGTGCAATTGGTTTTAATACCATTATCGGTAAACCATTTAATGGCTTTAACACCATCTTTAATCATGGGTACTTTTACCACAATGTTGGGGTGTATGGCAGCTAATTTTTTGCCTTCTGCAATAATGCCATCAAAATCGGTAGAAAATACTTCAGCACTAATATCGCCATCTACCATTTCACAAATGGTTTTATAATGGTTCATAATGGCCTCATTGCCTTTTACACCTTCTTTGGCCATTAAAGAGGGATTGGTGGTAACACCATCTAAAATACCCAAATCATTGGCTTCTTTTATTTGAGCAAGATTGGCGGTATCAATAAAAAATTTCATGGTAAACTATTTAAAAATTGAACAATAGTGGGAAGAATGGATATAATAAAAGAACTTTATCCAATAAAAAAAGGCAGGCTACTCACATCGCACCGCTACAACCGCTTATCCTTGCTGCATTCCTGCCCTGGGGAGGTTCAGCAGGAGCTGGTCGTGTAAGACCTGCCGGTTGCAAATGTACAATAACTAATTAAATTTTTGAACATCATTTTTAAGAATAGTTGTCAACACCCCTGCCAATGGTAACATACCTTAGCTATAAGCATATCTACTTTTTATTATGAATAAAATACAAAAAAAGTAGGTACATTATTTTGAAAAAAAAGTAATTTTGCATCATTGCATTGTATCCATAGGCATTACGTTGGATAATAATGCCACAACTACTGCATTCACCATTACCCAATACAAAAAAATAATTTTTTTGAATTATCTTTTATTGTGTGGTAATGGAAAGGAAACAAGTGTATGGACTATTGGCTATTTGGTTGGTAATAAACCTTATACAGGCTCGGTTTACCAATATTCAGGAGGATGAAGCTTATTATTATTTATACAGTTTACATCTTGACTGGGGTTATTTTGACCATCCCCCCTTTGTTGCTTGGATTATAAGAGTGGGTTCATTATTATTCCATTCTATATTAAAAGTGCGCTTTGTAACCGTGGTATTGCAACCACTTACTTTGGCACTCATTTGGCATCAGTTGCATTTTACTTCGCCAATATCAAAACAAACCGTCTTTTTCTTTTTTTTATCGGCTTTTGTGATGGTGCTATTTTCGGTGTATGGCTTTATTACTACCCCCGATGCCCCCTTACTATTTTTTACCGCTTTATTTTTTTGGTCCTATCAACAATTCCTGCAAAAAATAAATACAGGCAACTTAATACTAATGATAGTGAGCATTACGGGTTTGTTGTACAGCAAATACCAAGGCATTTTGGTGGTGTTTTTTACAGTTGCCTCTAATTGGGCACTTTTTAAAAAACCGGCTTTTTATATTATAGCCGTTTGCAGCTTTTTACTTTTTTTGCCCCATGTATATTGGCAGTTTAGCCATCAGTTTCCCTCTTTGCAGTTTCATGCCGTTGAACGAGCAGAGCCTTTTAAATGGGCATATTTTTTAGAATATGTGCCCAACCAATTACTGGCTTTTAATCCCTTTTTATGGATAACCGCAGCCTATATATTGGTGCAATACCATTACCAAAATGAATACCAACGTGCTTTGTATTATAATATTGCCGGTATTTTTATTGTGTTTTGGATAAGTACTTTTAGGGGGCATGCAGAACCCCACTGGACGATTGTAACAGCTGTACCCATGCTAATTGTCATTAATCAACACTTAATGGAGCCAACTATTTTTTTCAAACGCATCCGTTCATGGGTGGTAATTTCGGCCCTACTTATTGTACTGCTACGTATAGCTTTAATGACCGGCTATGTGCCGGAACAATTAGGCTTTTCTGCTAAGCCTACATACTACCAATCTATTGCAAAAGAAGCTGCCCACCGGCCGGTTATTTTTACCAACAATCATATTGAACCTGCTTTGTATACCTTTTTTACCGGTGACACAGCTATATCATTCCCTACTTTACAGAACCGTAGGTCGCAGTTCGATATTTGGAACTTTCAAGGCAATTGGTTGGGCAAACCTGCTTTTTGTGTGGGTAATTATCCCCACAAATCAAAAAAATATACTGCCCATTCTATTACTTGGTATGGGTTTGGTACCGACTCATTGTACATTACACAAGCCCTACGTTTTAACTATTCCCTGCCCAATACACCTATACACAAGGGCAATACTTTGCGCATTCCTTTTCAATTATACAACAAGGGATGCCAACCTTATTGTTTGCACAGCAGTGATTACAACACGGTGTCGGGTATTGTGTTACTGAAAGATAGGCAGTATATACTATTGCCCAACCAAAAGCCACTACCCCAACTATGTATACCGTCACAAACATTTGTTGCAGACACAATGTATATTGCCATACCGGCCAACCTAACAGGCAATTACCAAATAACCCTATATACAGGTAATTGCTTAGGCAATACCGCCAACAGCAAAACCCTACCCGTTATTATCCAATAAGTAGGGGTACCCATGTATGAGCCGTTGTTACTGGCGGTTAAATCTGGAATTAATGGTAGTAACGCCTACTAATTCATCGTAACGGTCGTTTAAAGAGCGGTAATACACAAAAATGGTGTAATCATTTTCTGTTTCCCAACTATTGCCATCTGTTAATTTTAAAATGCCCGGTGCATTGGGTTCATCGGCCGGACGGGTAACATAGGTATAATTGTAATAACCCTGTTTTAAAAACAACGTCTTTTCATAAATACCTTTATCTGCATTGAATTGCATTAGGTTATTATTGCTTAAGCGATTACCGGTTAATGCACCCAGAATATAGATATTTTGTCCGGTAAAGGGATGGTGTCCCGGAGGAACAAAACTAAAATGCACATACGCATAATCAGTTTGCCACCAGGGATTCACCATTTCGGTGGTACTAATGGTATACCAACCATTAATATCATTCATTAACAGGTAAGGTTGACCTGATAAATCTTCATCATTTTTTAAATAAACCTGATAAGGAAAACTACTTTTATCTATAGATGCCACCCTTTCACTCTGGTAGCGAAAACTTTCCAAATTAGCCCAACGGTATTCTTTACCACCGGGAAAAACACAGTCTTGTTCTGCATTATATTGATAAATATTATTGTTCATAAAAATGGGTTGAATACCGGTAATGGCATTATCCCAACGATAATTTTGCATAATAACCACCTTAAGTTGTTGTTGCGGATTTAAAATATTCAGTTCGCGGGTATTAATGCTTAGCTGTACTTTTTGGTGTGTTAAAAACAATTGGCTGGTGAAAGGCTGCGCAACATTGGCAGCAATATCTACCCGATTGTGTACCACAAAAAACCGACGGGTAAATGCCAGTTGAGCGGTATCGCCATCTAAAAATACTTTTAAAATATAGTTGCCGCTAACCGCCGGCATGGCATTGGCATCGGGCAAAAGCAAGTGATAAGAAACATATTGTTCGCGTGTAATAGAAGAAATACGGTATTGGTTAATGGCCTGCTGCTGAAAGCCTTTTAAGTAATCAAAAATACTTACATCGGCGGGTGTCCAATTGGCATTACACAAAACAAAAGTGTAGTAATAATTTTTAGGATACCCTACCATATCGTCAAAATACAATTCTAACTGTTCGTCTGAATTTAGGTGAATAACGGGCATGCTTTGCTGATTGTTTTGCTTAAAAAATGATACATTGCCAATATTGGACATATATATGGAATCTTCATACACTTGTGCTTGTGCCGCACCGCTAAAAAGAAGTAAAGCAAGTATTAACCACCCTTTCATGTTGCAAACTTTTAATAAAAATACAATACTGCACATGAATGTCATAATTTAATTGGTTTTGCATATTGCCCTGCACAACGTAGTTTTGAAACCATTAAATAGTACCACACTTGAATGTTGCCTTATACATAGCCCGTAAAATAACCTTTAATCACGAAAAAACATTTTCGCGGTTTATTATTCGCTTAGCAATTGTGGCAACCGCTGTAAGTGTTATGTCTATGATTGTTACCCTGGCTTTTGTAAATGGCTTTCAGCAAACCATTGCACAAAAAGTATTTAGTTTTTGGGGACATATTCGGGTACAACACTATGAGGTAGACAAAGCATTGGTAGCAGAGGAAACCCCTATTATACGCAATGATACGGTTGAATACATTTTACACCACCAGCCCGGTATAGAACAAGTACAAGTATTTGCTACTAAAAGCGCGGTATTGGCCTACCACAGAGAAATTGAAGGCACTTTATTTAAAGGAGTAGATGCCCACTACGACAGTATGCGGCTGAAACCCTACCTGTTACAGGGCAGATGGCTGCATTGGCAGGACAGCAGTTATGCAAAGGAAATCATCATTTCAACCAATATTGCCCATAAACTGAATATTCAGTTGGGCGATACCTTGCGTATTTTTTTTATTTCAACCGATGGCTCCGGCAATACCTATCGCAAATTGAAAGTGGTTGGCTTGTACAAAACCGGCATTGAAGAATATGATAAACTGTTTGCCATTGGCGATATACGGCTTATACAACTTATCAATAATTGGCCGGCCAATGCCATTGGCGGGTATGAAGTTTTTGTGCAACATTACAAAGATATGGATGCGATTAATGCAGCACTAAACCAACAACTGCCCAATATTTGGAGCAGTAAAACCATTCGGGATGTATACCCCAATATTTTTGACTGGTTAAATATTCAGGATGTAAACCGCAATGTTATTTTTATTGTAATGTCGGTTGTAGCCATTATAAACCTAATTACTTGTTTACTGATTTTAGTATTGGAACGAACCCGAATGATTGGCATTTTAAAAGCCATTGGGGCCAATGATAAACTTATACAAAAAATATTTTTACTCTATGCCTGGTTTATTGCAGGCTTTGGTATTGGCATAGGTTTAATTGCAGGCTTAGGTATATGCTGGCTGCAACAATATACCGGCTTTATAAAGTTAGATGAAAGTAATTATTATGTATCGGTGGCTCCGGTGCATATTATTGGCTGGCAGGTAGTTTTGGTTTGTGTAGCCACCGCTTTAATTACCCTGTTGGCATTAATGATACCAACTGCCTTAGTACGAAAAATTCAACCGGTAAAAGCCATTACATTTCGATAAGGTGCGACAATAAAATACCTGCTGCTACGGCCGCATTCAGCGATTCAGCCCTACCCTTACCGGGAATGGTAACGGGGTGTGTTATTTGAGCCAATACATCCGGCCGTATGCCCTTGCCTTCATGACCAATTACCAACACTGCATTTTGTATTTTTTCCATTTGCTGAACAGGTACACCATTAAATACCGCGCCTATTATGGGCACTTTTACTTGCTGCAACCACCGGGGCAATACGGTATAGCAATGTTGTACCCTTAAAAAACTACCCATTGTACTTTGTATTACTTTGGGGTTATACCATTCAACGGTATCGGTACTGCACACTATTTGATGCACACCAAACCAATCGGCAATACGAATCATGGTTCCTAAATTGCCCGGATCCTGAATACCATCTACCACCAATACCCAACCTTTGGGAGGGTTACTTACAGGTGTTTCGGCCCTTTGTTGCACCAATAACAACACTTCATTGGGCGTTTGCAACTGGCTTATCCTGGCTAATTCATCAGTAGAAACAATGGTAACAGCTGCCCTAATAGCACCCTGCATGGCCAACCACCGCTCAGTGGCATATATTTTTTTAATGGTATAATCAGATGCCAAAATCTCCGCTGCTATTTTGGTACCTTCGGCTATAAAGAGCCCATCTTCGGTTCTTTGTTTTTTGTGGCACAAAGATTGAATATATTTGACCTCATTCCGACTAAGCATTGATATGAATTTTAAGCTACAGCAATTATTACATTATACCACCCTACTTGTGCTACTTTGTTATTTAGCCGCTTGTTCTATTGTAAAAAATTATCCGGTTGGCCAACCTTTTGTTTTTGCAAACAGAATAGAATTAAACGGAAAAGTATCCAAAGATGAGAAAAAACGATTAAAAAATGAACTGACCAATTATTGGGATGATAGTTTACAAGCACGATATATTAATGAAATTAAACTTTCTTTTAAACAACCCCCGATTAGTAAGGTACTGAAAAATCCACCTGTGTTCGATACCACCAACGTGTCGCGTACCATCCGTTATATGAATGCCTACCTAAATTCACAAGGTTATTATTATGCACAATTCAAAGATTCAGTGCCCAAATTCGATACGGTAAAAAACCAGATACGCGCTACCGTAATTATGAAAATTAACCTAGGTAAAAATATTACCATTGATTCGGTTACCTATCATTTAATAGATACGGCTATTCAGCCTATAGATTCCGGCTTACAAAAAATGGCTATGGATGCAAGGAATAAAACATTATTAAAAAAAGGAACACCTTATACCAAACAAATCATTAGTAATGAATTAGATAGGCTGGCACTGTTATTCAGAGATAGCGGCTATTATAAAATTTCAAAAGACGATTTTTATGCAGAAATTGATACAACCAATACACAACTATTACAATTGGCTTTTGACCCGCTTACACAGGCTAAATTAATTGCTGAAGCCAATAAAGCCCGCTATGAAAATCCGAAATGGAATGTAGAAATAAAACAACGCCAATTTAAAGATAGTACCAAACTAACACAATATTATATTCACCATATTTATTATTACCCCGAACTAAAAATTACCGACCAGCCCGATAGTGTTTTATTACAGAAAAACTTAAAACAGTTTCAATACAAACACTTAACCATGTATTATCGGGATGGAAAGTTTATTTATAAACCACTGATAGAACATACCTATTTAAGGTATAACCAATTGTACAGCGAATCAAAATACTATAAATCAATCAACGATTTAAGTCATTTAAACGCTTGGCAACAGGTAGACGGAAAGGTAATACCGTTTAGCAAAGATTCATTAGACCTATACTTTTTTTTAACACCGGCTTTAAAACAAAGTTATAGTGTAAATTTAGAGGGCAGCCGAAATACCGGCGATATTACCATTGGCAACTTGTTTGGTATAGCCACCAATTTTACTTATACCAACAGAAATATTTGGAAAAGAGCCATACAATCGCTTACCAGCTTACGCTTAGGAACGGAGTTAAATATTGGACAAGCACAAAATCCGGGCGTAACGGGGGCACCTTTGTTACAAACTTTTCAGGCCAGTTTAAGCCATGCGTATAATTTTCCCAAACTTATTATTCCGAAAGTAATTGATACAAAGTTTTTTAGAACAGCAGATAATAAACGCACTTTATTATCTATGGCCGGTTCTTATACCGACAGAAGAGATTATTATCAATTAAGATCGCTTACCACCAGTTGGGGTTATGAGTTTTCAAAAAACGCACATAAGTCTAATGCTGTTACCAGCATATCCTTTAAACCCCTAAATGTAGAATTATACAAAATAGATACCTTACCCGGATTAGATACACTTTTTAAAAACAACCCATTTTTACGCAATTCATTTCGGGATGGTAATGTAGCAGGCTCTGCTATTTCTGCCATTAGAACCTTTAATAGCCCAAGAGACCCCTCTAAAAGCCATTTTATTAGAATAGGTATAGAAGAATCGGGTACATTAACCTCATTACTCAATATATATACCGACAGAATATTCAAATACATTAAAACAGAGGGAGAATACCGTTACTTGAAAAAATACCACAAAACTGAATTAGCTACCCGATTTTTTATTGGCACTGCATTTCCAAAAGCCGGACAAAGTATTCCTGTATACAAACAATATTTTGAAGGGGGCCCTAACAGTATGCGTGCCTGGAGTTTAAGAGAACTGGGATTAGGTTCTTCCATTCTGGTAGATACCATTTCAAACACCAATTATAAAGAACGCTTTGGCGATATGGCATTAGAAGGCAATGTAGAATTCCGTTTTCCCTTATTTACCTTTAGCGCTTTTAAACTTACTAGTGCCCTATTTACCGATATGGGCAATGTATGGAGCTTAACCCCCAATCCCGCCGACCCTAACTCGGTGTTTGCCCTTAACAGATTGGGCAAAGATTTGGCAATTGGAGTGGGCACAGGTTTACGCTTCGACTTTTCTTACTTTTTGCTACGCCTCGATTTTGGTTATAAACTAAAAGACCCGGCACGGCAATACAATAATGGTTGGGCAGAACTAAATAAACTTACTTGGACAGAATACAGAGGGAATGCAGTGGTGAATAATTATGCCATACAATTTGGTATTGGCTTACCCTTTTAATAGAAACCTCTACCATTATACAAACATCAACATATAATGGCCATAGTATTAAAAATAGGGTACCATTAGGGCAGCAATAATAAGTACAACAAATAGCCATTTGTGCACTGGTGTATTAGCCATACTTAACAGTAGGTTTATTCCTTTATGGCAGATTTTATAGCATGAATTGATTGCTCAAATGCTTCAATTGTGCTAGCATCTTTCAGCTCATAGGGCCCAATGGCAGTTCTGCACAAACTACTTAAATAACCCCCCACCCCTAAAGCTGCCCCAAAATCATGGGCTAAACTTCTAATATAGGTACCGGTAGAGCAATGTACCTTAAAATAAACAATTGGTAAAGCCACTTCCGTTATTTCAAAAGCATGAATAACTACGGGCCTTGCAGCCACTTCTACTTCAATACCCTTACGGGCAGAAAGATACAAGGGTTTACCATCTTTTTTTATAGCAGAATGTTGGGGTGGCATTTGCAAAATAGAACCCGTAAATAATTGAGCGGTTTCTACTAATTTTTGCCGGCTAATACCATCAGGAGAAGCCATAGGCTGCGGTGTTGTTTCTAAATCGTAGGAAGGTGTGGTAGCACCCAAAGTAATAGAGCCGGTATACACTTTATCCATACCCATAAAATCATTGATTTTTTTGGTAAAAGCACCGGTACAAACAATTAATAATCCGGTAGCCAAAGGATCTAGCGTACCTGCATGTCCAACTTTAGAAATACCGGTAATAATCCTAACTTTTTTTACTACATCAAATGAAGTCCAGTGCAAAGGCTTGTGCAGCAACAACATTTTACCCTCCAAAAAAGGTTGTAAAGCGGGTATAACAGGCTTTTGTTTCAAACAGTAATATTTTTTAATTCATCCATCAATTAGCAATGTATTTACACCCACCGGATGTATCAGGAATGCAACAAGCAGTATATGCTTGTAATCATTTAATAGGCCCTGGCAAACAATACCCGTTGAGTAGAAGGTTTACCGGTTAAGATACAAGTTCCTGCTTCTAAGCGGTTATTGAGTGGAATGCAACGAATGGTAGCTTTAGATAATTCTTTAATCTTATCCTCAGTTTCAGCGCTGCCATCCCAATGTGCAGACACAAAGCCACCTTTGTTATCTAACACCTCCATAAATGCTTCCCAAGTATTTACTTCGGTAATATGAGCATCCCGATAAGCCAATGCTTTTTCAAACATATTTTTTTGAATAGCATCGAGTAAATTTTCAATGCGTATGGCAATACCCTCTAATGGCACCGTTTCTTTGGTTTTGGTATCGCGGCGAGCCACTTCCACCACATTGTTTTCAATATCCCGAACCCCTAATGCCAACCGAACCGGAACACCTTGCATTTCATATTGTGCAAACTTCCAACCCGGACGTGCATTTTCGTTATCATCAAATTTTACACTAATCCCCTTTTTCTTTAATTCCTGTACAATAGCATGCGCTTTTTCAGCAATCATGGCTTTTTGGTCATCGCCTTTATAAATGGGCACAATAACCACTTGCAAAGGAGCGATTTTAGGGGGTAAAATTAAACCATCATCATCACTATGAGCCATGATTAACGCCCCAATTAAACGGGTACTTACCCCCCAACTGGTGGCCCATACATAACTTAATTTATTTTCTTTATCGCTAAACTTAACATCAAAAGCCTTGGCAAAATTTTGACCTAGAAAATGCGAGGTGCCTGCCTGTAAAGCCTTTCCATCCTGCATTAAAGCCTCAATACAATAAGTATCTACCGCACCGGCAAAACGCTCATTTTCAGTTTTTACCCCTTTAATTACCGGAACAGCCATCCAGTTTTCAGCAAAATCGGCATATACATCCAACATTTTACGGGTTTCCATCAATGCCTCTTCTTGTGTAGCATGGGCGGTATGCCCTTCTTGCCA
>JAGWPI010000059.1 GCA_028877005.1 Bacteroidota bacterium
CACTTGGACTCAAATAGGTAATGGTGCATTTGATAATACAAGTTACAATGCCAGTTCTTTTTGGAATCCAATTACCAATAGTCCTGGGTTTTATGGAGGATATGGTGGCTTCACAGTAAAAAATTGGATTTATGAAAATAATTTATCATGGGTGCAAAAAAGACCCAATTTAAGTGATTGTAATCCTCCTAAAGGAGGCAACTTAATGGGCACATCAGCTGATGGTAAAACGTTATTTTTATTTTCGGGGCAAGGAAGTTGCGATGGCAATGAATTAAATGGAACTTGTAGTTTAGGTAGCCCTTGGGCTACTGCCAATGGGATGTTTTGTTGGTTGAAAGATTTATATGCCTTAGACTTAAATACATATACATTTACCAACATTTTACCTGTCAACAACAGCTCAATTCAATATGAAGGAGCAATGACTTATGATTATGATAAGAATAGATTTTATTTGTTTGGGGGCTTTCAACCTTCGGGAGATTATCCACTCAATCAATATTTGGTAAATACCAATAAAACCTTTCGTTTTAATTGGGGAGTGGATTCCGGGTTTAATGAATTTGTTGGCACCGGTGCTATTCCTCCGGCAGCTCCTATGAATGCATCTAATGGGTATGCCTATTATGACCCGGTAGATAAAAGAGTAATATGGGCTAGAATAGATGGAATTTGGGCATATTATCCTGATTCTTCGCTCGTAAAAACCCCTAAACCAACCTTAGTTTGGTCAACTGGCGATACCACTACTTCCATAAAAGTTCATCCTTCACAAACAACTACCTATACAGTTACTTATACTGATAGTCCTTATGTTTGTAAAGATAAGGTTACCATTACGGTTGATGCACTTAAAACACAACTAACAGCAACAACAACGGTATGTAATGATACTTCTAAGGTATTAAGTGCCGGTAGTGGATTTTTAACTTATTTATGGTCAACCGGTGATACTACTGCAAATATTACAGTTGATTCTAATGGTGTTTATAAAGTTACAGTAACCGATAGTATTTGTACAATTACAGATAGCACAAAAGTTCAATTTGCCACTAGTCCTAAACCCTTTACCATTCAGGCTAGTTCAGATACAGTGTGTTCAGGCAGTAAAGATACTTTATCAATTGTGAGTCCTGAAACAGGAGTTACCTATAATTGGTATCAGGTGGGTAATAATACATTATTATTTACGGGCAATACTTACATAACATCTGCTATAACACAATTAACCAATTATGTGGTATTAGCCAACACAAACCCACCAATTTGTGCAGCTACTAGTGCATCTATATCTATACAAGTAGCAACAGCTTTATCAACACCGGTAGTAAAAGCAGATACTGTTACTGCAAATAGTATTTTATTTAGTTGGTTACCGGTTCCAGGGGCAGTTAGTTATTTAATAAGTTTAGACAATGGCAATACCTTTCAGTTACCTGCTGCGGGCGCAACTGCTTTAGAAGAACTTGTAACAGGTTTAGGCCCTAATCAAACCATTAATTTTCAAGTTAAAGCATTGGGAAAGCTTCCGTGTCAAGAGAGTGCACCTGGTATTGCTTCAATAACAACATTAAATCCAATTGGTGATGCCATTTTTATTCCCAACTCATTTACACCCAATGGTGATGGTAACAATGATTTGTTTTTTGTATACGGTAATACCATTAAGTCTATGAAATTGTGGATATACAATCAATGGGGTCAATTAATTTTTTATTCTACCTCACAATCTCAGGGTTGGGATGGTAGTTATAATGGTACGAAAATGCCTGTAGGTGTATACTATTATTCATTTGAAGCAACATTGCAAAGCAATGAAAAAGTAAAACGGAGTGGCTCAATAACCCTTATTAGGTAAGGTAATTTTGATGTTATGATGAAAGTAAAATACTATATAATGATTGGTTTATTGTTTTGCACTTCCTTGCTTGAAGCGCAAATAGACCCTCATTTTACTCAGTATTATGCTAGTCCAATGTGGCTAAATCCGGCAATGACAGGGGTTATTGATGGAGATTATAGAGCAACAGCTAATATTAGAAATCAATGGGCGTCGGTAGCAACGCCACTACTAACAAAAGGCATTAGTTTAGATGCAGCATTACCCAATAATTTTGGTATTGGATTAATGGTGCTGAATCAATCTGCCGGAGATGGTGGATACAACTATACCAATAGTTACTTATCCCTCTCTTATCAAGTACATCTAAGTGAATACAAACGATTAAGTGGTGGTTTTCAATTAGGTTTTATTTATCGCGGTGTTGATCCATCGAAACTTAAATTTGGTAATCAATTTAATCCTTTGGTTGGTTACGACCCTTCCTTACCTTCCAACGAAATATTTTCTAAAACATCGGCTTATACTTTAGATGGAAGTGTTGGAATTATGTATTATGATGGTGATCCAAATAAAAAAATTAATCCATTTATAGGAGTTAGTTTATATCATCCTACACAACCAACCGATAAGTTTTTACAAGCCAGTAATAGTTTTATTCCTGTTCGTTATTCAATTCATGCAGGAACTAGGATAGCAGTAAGCGATTTAGTACAGTTAACACCACATGTTATTTATGAAAGACAAGGTGCTGCTTCTGAAATTGCCGGAGGCATATATATGAATTATACTTTAGATTATACCAAAGATTTAATAGCCGGTGTAATGTATAGAAATAATGATGCTATTGCACCAAATATTGGTATTAATTTGAATGGATTTATTGTAGGTTTAAGTTATGATATTAATATTTCCTCTTTAAATAGTGCATCGCAATATAGAGGTGGTTATGAAATTTCTATCAGCTATGTGCATCGAAAAAAAATTCCGTCTACCAAGTTTATTTGCCCCCGTCTTTAATCCAAACTTATTCGGGTTAGTAACAAGTTATTCTGCAAACCAGAATAACTTTTTTTATTATTAGCATTCCATTTTATATAATTATTTGACCTTTTTTTAAACTCCTCACATCTCTAAATAAAATTTACCCACATAATGTTAAAAACTTATTGAGCCCTTTTTACCACTGTGCTATAAAGACTCCCTATATTCACACATAGAAATTCTCTTTTATAACATTAACATGGAGTATAGAGTAACATTACTAACCCGTATTTTATTCAAAAGCATTACTTTACTTTTAGTAGTGTTATTCTCATTTTCATTAGTAAAGTCACAGTCAATTCGTGCTTACACAAAACGGGCTGATCAATTATTTAAAGAAAAGAATTATTATGGTGCAGCACAGTTATACCATAAAGCATTAACTGGTAATTTAGATAATGGTAATAGTGTTTTGCCCTATGCAACCACTACACACAAACGTGGCAAAAGGCCTAAAGGTGCTAAAGAAATTTACTTAACACATCAGTTAGCTGAATCCTATCGGTTATACCATGATTATCAAGATGCATTACCAAATTATGAACGTTATTTAAGTTTAGAAAAAAAGCCAGATATAATGGCTTATTTATGGTATGGGGTATCATTACGTGCTATGAATGAACCTGATAAGGCTATAGAAGCATTATCTAAATTTACTACTGAACATACTCAAGAAGATGCTTATACAACTTTGGCCGTGAAAGAAATGGCCGATTGTCGTTTTAACATTGAACAACAACAGCATATACAAAGATTTTCTATTCAAAAATTAGCAGCACCCGTTAATGCATTAGGCTCCAATTATGCATACACTAAATTAAATGACTCTATTTTTGTATTTAGTAGTTCAAGACCTGATACAATTGGGAAAAATAAGCAAGTAGAATACCGCTCTGCTCTCTATGCCTTTAATATCAAACAAAATTCCATCAGTAAATTATTTGTGCAAGGTTTACCATATGATGCTGCAGCAGCACAATTTTCTGCAGATCAACTACACATGTATTTTACAGGATGGAATGAAGATCAAAAGTCTGAAGCTAATAAATACAAAATTTATATCTCATCACGTTCTAGCGTTGACGCACCATGGAATATCCCTGAACCATTAGATACTTTAGTAAATGTAAAAGGCTTTAATGCACGTCATCCTTTTATTACAAAAGATGGTCAATATTTGTTTTTTGCTTCTGACAGGCCAGGTGGTTTTGGAAAATATGACATATGGAAAATATCATTGCAAAATGGTATTCCTATTGGTACTGCCGAAAATATTGGTGCAGTTATTAATACAGCCGAGGATGATGTTGCGCCTGTGTTTATAGAAGATAGTGCTATGCTATACTTTAGCTCAAATGGGCGTGAAGGATTGGGAGGAATGGATATTTTTAAGACCAAAGGTAACATAGTTAGCAATGAATGGAATACAGCACAAAATTTAGGATTACCTATTAATTCAGTAAAGGATGATATTTATTATAATAGTTTTGGTGATACGGATACTAGCTATTTTACTTCAGATCGCGAGTCGCCTTGTTGCCTTGAAATCTTTCAGTCAATTAAATTACCCCCATTGCCAGAGGCGAACAAGCAACCAATGGTAGATACAAGCAACAAAAGTACCCAGACGGATACAACGCTTCATAAAGAAGTACCTATTGTAGCTATTCCGATAAATAAGTTAACAGATGAAGAGAAAATGAGGAGGCATATATTAGACTCACTTAACAGCGCAACTGTGAAAAGGGTATCCGTTAATTTTGATTTCTATAAAGCTAAAGTTAGACAGGAGGATAAAACTAGTTTAGACACAATTATTCAATTGTTAAAAGAAAATCCGGAATTGAATGTGGTAATTGGATCATTTACAGACTGTAAGGGTAAATTTGATTTAAACCTTCGTTTATCTAA
>JAGWPI010000060.1 GCA_028877005.1 Bacteroidota bacterium
ATGTTTTATCTATCAATGTTTAAGTGAGCACTGTTACCTCGTCATTGCTATACCGTTATTGAAAGGTATGTAAGTGAGAATGTGTATTTGTGTAATATGTTACCCGTTTATTGTAGAAAAAATATTTTTTGATATATATCAATTGTAGAATTGCTGTATTGTCAAACACTGAACGAGAGCGGCTTTTATTAAATTAATGTGTAAAAAATACATAATTGTATGTTAAAAAATCACTGAAACATGATGGTAAAAGGTAAGAACACAATCGTTTGCGATACTTAAATTTGTTAAAGATTATTTAACAACCTAACGAAAACATTGCTTATGCCAAACAATCCACATCTATCTCGATGTTTTTTGCTTTTTTGCGGCCTCTTTTTTTGCACATTGGGGGCTTTTGCACAAAAAACAGTATCCGGTAAAGTAACCGGTAAAAACAATCAACCTATTGCCGGTGCAACGGTGAAAGTAGAAGGAACCACCACAGCCACAGCTACGAATGATGATGGTACTTTTACCATTAAAGTTCCAAATGAAAAAAGCGTACTGTTAATTTCATCTGTTGGTTATAATAATTTAACCATGCCGGTAAATGGGCGTTCTTCTATTAATGTTACTTTAACAGAATCTACCAGCGATTTAAATGAAATTGTGGTATTGGGTTACACCTCACAAAAGAAAAAAGATATTACCGGATCTGTTTCTGTTGTGAATGTGAATGACATGAAATCTGTACCGGGTGGTAATACTGCTGCTTTGTTACAGGGCCAGGCTTCAGGTGTTACGGTTATTAATTCCGGTGTACCTGGTGGAGGAACAAGTGTGAAAATAAGAGGAATTACCTCCCCTGGTAGCACTGCTCCTTTGGTAATGATAGACGGTGTTCAGGGAAATTTACAAGATGTTAATCCGAGTGATATTGAATCCATACAAGTGTTGAAAGACGCCGGTGCAGCCGCTATTTATGGGGTGCAGGGTTCTAATGGGGTAATTATTGTTACCACCAAAAGAGGCCGTCAGGGTAAAGCCAGAATTAGCTATGATGCTTTTGTGGGCACCCAACGTCCATTGAAAAATGGATTTAACCTAGAAAATACACAAGGTTATGCTAATGTGGTAAAAGCATATGAAATTAATAGTGGTATAGCTCCCGGAAGCAGAAATGCACAATTTGGACAAGGTGATACGCCTATTATTCCTGATTATATTACACCTACCGGTGCAAAAGTGGGAGATCCGGGAACAGATCCATCCACATATAACATCAATACCAATCAAATAACCAAAGCTAATAAAATAGGCACAGATTGGTTTCATGAAATATTCAAGCCAGCCATTTTTCAAAGCCACACTTTAACTGCCAGTGGTGGTAATGATAAATCAACCTATTTGTTTTCAGTAGGATATTTAAACCAGCAGGGAACATTAATTAATACCTATTTAAAGCGCTACTCAGTAAGAATGAATACAACTTTTAATATAAACAATCATATTAGAGTTGGAGAAAATGCTTATGTGTTTTACAAACAAAGCCCGGGTTTTACCAACCAGAATGAAGGTAATGCCATTTCAATGAGTTACCGGGAACCGCCTATTATTCCTGTATATGATATCATGGGAAATTATGCCGGTACTAAATCAGTGGGTTTAAGTAATGCACAAAATCCTGTGGCAAATCAACAAAGAACAGCTAATAATAAGAGCAACGATTGGCAAGTAAATGGGAATGTATTTGCAGAAGTAGACTTTTTAAAACATTTTACTGCCCGCACCAGTTTTGGCGGTTATTTTGATAATTATTACTATTATTACTTTACATACACTGCTTATGAAAATGCAGAAGGCAATACTAATCCCAATGCCTTTACTGAAGGTGCCGGTTACAATAGCTTATGGCAATGGACAAATACAGTTAAGTATAGCAACACTTTTGGCAAACATAATTTAAATGTTTTAGTAGGGCAGGAAGCTAAAAATCAATATAACCGAGGAATTGCGGCTGGTAGGGGATCTTACTACAGTACTGATCCAAATTATTGGACATTAAATACTGGTGCTCCAAATTCACAAAGCAATACAGGCTATCCACCTTATCAATTAGCAATATCCTCTTACTTTGGTAGAATTGATTATAGTTATGCAGATAAATATATTTTAGCTGCTACATTGCGTAGAGATGGTTCATCTGTATTTGCTCCTGGCCATCAATATGGTAATTTCCCTTCTGTTTCAGCAGGCTGGCGTATTTCTAATGAAAATTTTATGAAAAATGTAAGTTGGATTAACGATTTAAAATTAAGAGGAGGATGGGGTACATCTGGTTCTATTAGTAATATTAATCCAACTAATGC
>JAGWPI010000004.1 GCA_028877005.1 Bacteroidota bacterium
AAACAAAAAAAATATCACAACTGCTTCTCCTCTAACCATTATGTTGTTTGAAATGGGCGGTGGATTTTTATTCTTATCTGCTTTGTTGCCTTTTTATCTACATCATTTCCCATTGAATAAATGGATTCCTTCTTGGAATGATTTTTTTTGGCTACTTATTTTAGCTTGGCTTTGTACTGTTTTAGCTATGGAATTAATGTTGAAAGCATTACATAGCATATCTGCATTTACTCAAAATTTAACTTTGAACCTAGAGCCTGTGTATGGTATTTTGTTGGCCTTTATTGTGTTACATGAAAACAGATACTTAAAACCTACATTTTATGTTGGGTTGGTATGTATTGCTATTTCTGTAGTAATTCAAATGCGGCGTATTGTAAAAGGGCGAAAATACTAATCTATATTTTTTTTTCTATTTGCTGTGAAAGATGAATAAATCTCATATCCATCAGCAGGCCAATTATCATATTGGTGTATGAATCAAAATTTCAGTTATTTTTAACATCGTTTAATTAATTTAGTAGGTACCCAAAACCTTATATGAGAAAATATTCATTGCTAGTTTGCGCAGTAATATGGGCAACTACCCTTTCTGCACAAAAAAAAGTTTTAAATCATAGTGTATATGATACTTGGCAAAGCATCGGAGAAAAATATATTAGTAACGATGGCCGTGTGATTGTTTACACAATTGTTCCCCAAGAAGGTGATGGTTTTTTATGGATTCGAAAATATGTAAAAGACAAACAGCGATGGGATACAGTTGCAATAGTACAGCGGGGATTTCAACCCAAAATTACCAACAATGCTGGCTTTGTAATATGTAAAATTAAACCTTTGTATGACCAAATTAGGCAAGCAAAAATTCAAAAAAGTAAACAAGAAAATATGCCAAAAGATAGTATGGCTATTATAAATGTTTATTCCGGACAAATTACCAAAATACCAGATGTGCAATCTTTTTCTTTACCTGAAAAGGGAGATGGAATTTTTGTTGCTTTAATAGAAAAGAGCTCACATAAGTTTATGCCTATTAATGATTCACTGACAATTGTAACACAACTAATTAAACAAATTAATAGCTCGCAAAAAACAGAAGATAGTTTAAAAAAGCAGCTTCAATTAATACAGCAAAAAGGTTTTGGTTATTTTACTTCTCTAAATGCTAAACCAATAAATCCAACTTCTGCATCCAATACCTCTTCTATAAAAACCGATTTGTATATTTTCCATTTGCCCGATACCCAAGCTCATATTATAGCTAATGTGCAACATGTGGCCATTTCTAAAACCGGTAATGCCTTGGCTTATGACCAATGGGTTAGCGCTAATGACATAGCGGTTAATTGGTATAATACCCAATTAAAAACATCTAAAACGCTTATACAGAACTTACATGAAATAAATGCTTTAACAATTGATGATAATGATACCCAGCTAGCTTTTGTTGCGGAAAAAGATAGTAGTAATAAAGCATTGCAACGTTTTTTTAATTTGTATTATTATCATATAGGCAATGATAGCGCTCGTTTAATAGTTCACAGAAAAACGAAAGGGGTTCCTGAAAATTGGTCAGTGAGTCAATATAGTAATACGCATTTTAGTGAATCGGGTAAACGACTATTTTTTGGAACAGCTCCTATTCTTCCGCCAAAAGATACCATTACACCTTCATTTGAACAAGCGTCACTAGATATTTGGCATTATGCAGATGAAGATATTATGCCCGCCCAACTAAAAAATTTAGAACGAACCCTTAAAAAAAATTATTTAGCAAGATATGATTTTGCTACAGATACGGTTGTTCAGTTGGCTAATAACATATTCGAAAATGTAATGGAAACCCAAAAAGGAGATGGCAATTACTTTTATACTTATACCGATACGGGACGCCGAGTACAAAAGCAATGGCAAGGGTATACCATGAAGGATGTGTATGTGTTAAACCCTGAAAATGGGCAACGAAAAAAAATTGTGGGTAATCTTAAAATGCATATGTATCCATCATTTTCAGGAAAATATTTGTTAGTGTATAATGATATTCAAAAAAAATATAGTTGCTATAATGCAGATAAACAGCAATACTATACCGTTGGAAATGACATTGCTGTGCCTCTATATGATGAAACCAATGATGTGCCTGATGATCCATACAATTATGGTATAGCCGGTTTTACCGAACAAAGAGATGCTGTTTGGCTGTATGATAGATTTGACATATGGCAGGTAGATTTGTCAGGTAAATTACCCTCACATAAAATAACAGAAGGTAGGAAATCAAAAATGCAGTACCGCTATATTTATGCAAAAAATGAAAATTTTATTAATTTAAATAAAAGAATTTGGTTTAAACTGTTTAATGAGCAAAATAAGTATGCAGGATTAGCTGTTTCTGATCCTTTCAAAAGTCAACAGCAAACATGGCAAAGATCTACAACAATTAAAATAGATACTTCCAAATTTATTAATGGTATTGAGCTAGACAAAGATTTTAATACTATTTTATTTACTATGGAAGATTATTGTAATAGTCCTAATGTTTATGTTTTACAAGAATTGGAACATCATGAAAATAATTTACCTGTTCAACTAACTATGTTGAATCCACAACAACAGCAATATAATTGGGGAAATGCTGCTTTGTTTACATGGAGGGCATATGATGGTAAAATAGCAGAAGGTATTGTTTATACCCCAGAAAATTTTAGCCGTTCCCAAAAATATCCCATGATTGTTTATTTTTATGAAAGAAATAACCAAACGCTTTATAATTATATTCCACCTGCACCAACACCCTCTCGATTAAATATATCATTTTATGTAAGCCGGGGATATGTTGTTTTTGTGCCGGATATTTGGTACAGAAAAGGACATCCCGGTGAAAGTGCTTATGACTATATTGTAAGTGGCACGAGGGCGGTAGTAAAATTAGGATATGTGGATAGCACTAAAATTGGTATACAAGGGCAAAGTTGGGGCGGGTATCAAACAGCATATGTAATTACAAGAACACATTTATTTAAGGCTGCCTGGGCAGGTGCCCCAGTGGTAAATATGTTTAGTGCTTATGGAGGTATTCGTTGGGAAACCGGGGTTAATCGTCAGTTTCAGTATGAAAAAACTCAAAGTAGAATTGGTGCTAATATATGGCAAAGGCCAGATTTGTATATTGAAAATTCTCCACTATTTCATTTAAAAAGTATTCAAACTCCACTAGTTATTATGAGTAATGATGCTGATGGCGCTGTACCTTGGTATCAAGGAATTGAATTTTATACAGCCATGCGAAGGTTGCATAAACCAGTTTGGTTACTGGTGTATAATGGTGAAGCACATAATTTAGTTGAAAGACGCAACCGTAAAGATATTCAGATTCGTGAACAGCAATTTTTTGACTGGCAGTTAAAAGGTGATAAACCAGCCAAATGGTTATTAGAGGGTGTACCAGCTGTATTAAAAGGGAGAGATTGGGGATTAGAAACCTCTGAATAAATACAAAAAGCCCAATAGGTATACAAAAAGCGACTGTTTCCAATTATGATACAGCCGCTTTTTTGTTGGGGAATATTCATCCAAAAAATACTTAATCAATATAATGTTCCTGAACAACTAATTTCAACTCCCTGTTTACATCCCATGCTTCAAATTCTTTTGCAACTTCATGTAAAAAGCTAGCACCAATACTACCATCAATAATACGATGGTCATAACTCATGGATAAATACATCATGTGGCGAATGCCAATATAATCTCCTTTTTCTGTTTCAATTACAACAGGCCTTTTCTTTATTGCACCTACAGCCATAATAGCAACTTGTGGCTGGCTAATAATAGGTGTACCCATTAAACTGCCAAATGTACCTACGTTGGTTAATGTAAAAGTGCCGCCTTGTGTATCATCGGGTTTTAGTTTATTGTTTCGGGCATTGTCGGCCAAGTTATTTACTGTTTTAGTTAAACTTACTAAACTTAAATTTTCTGCATTTTTAATGACAGGCACTATTAGATTTCCGTTAGGTAGGGCAGTAGCCATACCAATATTAAAATATTTTTTTAATATAATTTTGTCGCCGTCAACCGAGCTGTTAATGATAGGAAAACGTTTTAAAACTTTAACTATACACTCTATAAACATAGGTGTAAAAGTAATTTTAGTGCCTTCAACTTTCTCAAAATTGTCCTTTATCTTATTACGCCAAAGTACCATATTAGTAACATCGGCTTCGGTAAAGCTGGTAACATGTGGACTAGTATGCTTACTGTCTACCATATGTTTAGCAATCAGTTTACGCATCCGATCCATTTCAATGATTTCAACATTTTGTTGATTCACTTCAATATTACCTTGTATAGGTGCAGGAGCAACGAATGTATTTTCTTGAACTACTGATTTAACTGGAGCCGGAATTTCTGGAGTAGTAGTAACAGAAGGGGTAATCATTTTACCTGATTTTTTTTCAGATAAATATTGTAAAATGTCTTTTTTTGATACCCTGCCTTCAGCACCAGTTCCCGGTATATTTTCTAATTCAGCCATACTTATACCTTCGCTATTGGCAATATTGAGTACTAAAGGCGAATAAAACCGATTATTACCTACACTAGTTGCCGTATTGGTGGCTGCAGACGGAGTGTAGGGCACAGTTGTAATTGCCTCTTGTATAGCTGGCTCTAAAGGTTTGTAAATTCCATTAGCTGTAACTTGCATGGTACCGGTTTCGGGCTTTAAACTAACAGGGGGCGGGGGCTCAACAGATTGGGGTTGGTTATTAACACTGTCACCCACTTCAATTTTAGCTAAAACCGCACCCACGGGTACCACATCATTTACATTGTATAATATTTCTTTTATGGTACCAGAAACTGTACTAGGTACCTCACTATCAACTTTATCGGTAGCAATATCTAAAATGGTTTCATCCTGTTGCACAAAATCACCTGCTTTTTTATGCCAGCGTAAAATGGTGGCTTCCATAATACTTTCACCCATTTTGGGCATCACTAAATCTGCTAGGGCCATAAAATTAATTTTTTTGTGAAAGGGTATTTTTGAAAAAATGTTTTGTGATCATGAACGGCAGCAACACTTTAATTAATCCTTAATTCAAGTCAAAAATAGTATTTTACTGTGGTACAACCGCAGGTTTTTGCCTAATTTTAATAAATTAACTTATCTATTTTAGCCTACTGGGTTAGTAGTTGATGCATAAGTAGTAAGGCATTGGCAGCAGTAAGTTGAATATTTCTTTGCCTATTAAATCTAAAATGCAATTTTTTTGTGATAATTTGTTCCTTTCCTGCTACAGCAATCCAAACTGTACCTACAGGCTTTTCAGATGTTCCGCCGGCAGGACCCATAATACCACTTACAGCAATGGCATAATCTGTTTCCATTAATTCCAATATATTTTTAACCATTTCTGTTACTACTTCCTGACTAACGGCGCCATATTTTTGTAAAGTTGCGTTATTAACATGTAATAATTTTTCTTTTACCTCATATGAATAGCTAATAACGCTGCCTTCATAATAGGAGGATGATCCTGCAATAGAAGTAATTAAATGAGAAATATACCCACCAGTACAACTTTCTGCTGTAGCAATCGTTTTATTTTTTTCCTTTAATAACCTACCAATTACTGCTTCCAATGATTCATCTTTATCTGTAATCATTACATCTTGCACTAAATTTTTTAATGCCATAAAGTGTTTATTAATAGCATCATTTACTACTTGCACATTTTCCCCATACATGGTTAATCTTAAGCGAACCATACCATAATTTGGTAAATAAGCTAATGATATATTTTCGGGTAAATCTGATTCAAACGGTACTAACCTATCTGCTAACATAGATTCACCTATGCCTGCAGTTAAAAGAGTTCTATGCTCAATACAGCCCAAATTAAATTTTTTTTGTAAAAATGGAATCACTTCCTGCTTCATTAGCCCTTGCATTTCATGAGGTACACCCGGTAATGAAAAGAATAAACAGCCATTTTTTTCAAATAGCATTCCGGGAGCAGTGCCAAGTTCATTTTTTAAAATAATGCAATTGTCAGGCACTTCTGCTTGTTTAATATTTCTTTCTGCTAAGGGAAGACCGCGTTTAAAAACATGCTCAAATAAATAAGTAACATGTTGTAGTGTTGGTTGGTGTAATACTAATTTCCCCCCAAAATATTGGCAGAGTAAAGGTTTGGTAATATCATCGGAGGTTGGACCAAGCCCCCCGGTTATAAATACAATATTAGAGGTATTACTTTCCTGATTTAAAGCATCCCAAATTGCACCCCATTTATCGCCAACAGCAACTTTGCGATGGACAGGTATACCTATTTTATTTAATTCTTGTGCCATCCAAGCACTATTTGTATCAATTACCTGACCAATTAATAGCTCATCTCCAATAGTTATAATTGACGCTAGAACAGTATCCATAAAATTTAAATTGCCTGCAAAGTAAAACAGTAAATAGCAAAAAAATGGCAATCATTTTTATTTTTACTATAATAAATATTTTAAGCCTCAACTTTAAATTATACAGGTATATTAACCGATTACATTTTACTTATTAAAAAAAATTGATAATTTTTCATACAAATGCTGCGGCATGGTTGTTTTTTCTTTTGTTTTTGCATCAATAAAGTATAGAACTACTCTTCCAACAGTAATTAATTTATTACTTTGGTTATAAATTTCTTGATGAAATTCAATTTTATAATCATTGGGTAATTCTTTCAGTATTGTTTTTATAGTTAGTAAATCATCGTAATGTGCAGGTCTAAGGTATTTTGCATGTACTTCAACAATGGGCATAATAATACCCATTGCTTCCATGTCTTTATAAGTAAATCCTAATTGTCTAATACTTTCAGTTCTTCCCACTTCAAAATATTGTACATAATTGCCATGATATACTACGTTCATTTGGTCGGTTTCTGCATATCTAACCCTTATTTGCGTGCTACTTTCGTACATTTTTTAAAAATTTGTTGGTAAAGGTATAATGCTTTACTGTTTATCCACAAATTATGGAATGGTATTTGGTTACACTTTGCGGATGTTAACTTTAGGTTGATTTTACTTTTATTTAAGATTCTATCAATAATCTTTGCTCATTACACACGTTACATGCATATGCGGTTAAAAAAATATACTTTATTAGTCTTCTTTTCTATTGCCTCTAGCATAGTACATGCACAGGCAACTAAAATTAATAATGATCCTGCTGAACAATTTAAAACAGCTAAAGCTTATTTTCAAAATAATGCATTTAGTTTAGCCTATCCTGTTTTTAAAAATTTACAGCAGCCTGAAAATGGAGCAACTTTAATGGATGCCACTATAAAAGAACAAATAAAATTTTATATTATAGTTTGTGAACTTCAGCTAAAAAATACGAGTGCAGTAAATAAAGCCATTGAATTTGTTAGTTTAGAGAATAATGTGGCATTGGTGCAAATGATGAGTTTTTACTTAG